>CAYYHS010000364.1:0-3564 GCA_964471785.1 uncultured Chitinophagaceae bacterium | reverse complement strand
CCGATGCCCCAATTGCAAGTTCCGCAGCAATCACGCCCGACCGGAAGCTGGTTTTTGCAAGTGTGAAAGGAACTGTCTACGGATTCGACCTCGCTAATTTGACTTCTCCACCTCTGCCAACGTGGCAAATCCTGCTCTCGGACTCCATCTATTCATCACCGGCGGTAGACGATGAAGGGTACGCTTATTTTTGTACCACCAGCGGGAAGATTTTCAAGATAGCCATGTTCTATGGAGAGCCGGCGAGCATCGTTTGGCAATCGCAGGCAGGAGGGTCCATTACCGGATCGCCTGTTATCGACGGCAACGGCGACCTCTACGTTGGATGCAGTGATTCAAAACTGTATTCAATCAACATCGCAAATGGAAATCTTAACTGGACATACCAAAGCAGTTCCTCCATTCTCTCGACCCCGGCCATCTCCAGAGCGGGAATGATTTATTTCGGAAACCATGACGGTAAAGTCATCGCCCTTGATTCGAACTCTTCGTTGCATTGGTGCTATCAGGACAGCGCGAGCGTAGACGCACCGCTTCTGTATGAGCATGGAACTCTGTATGTCGGAACCACCTCCGGCAGATTCCTCGCGTTTTACGATGGTGCAGATTCCGTCGCCAATACCGCAATTTCATCATATGGAGTCTCCACAAAACAGGACGTGGTGATGCAGCCTCCAGTCTGGGGAACCTTCCACGGCGACAACCAAAGGACCGGAGTTGCCACCCATTTGCGGGTGACCAAGGTCAACGACAAGATAAATCTGCTTCCAGATGAATATGGTCTCTCCCAAAATTATCCGAATCCGTTCAATCCATCGACGACCATCCGATTTGCCGTTCCGGTGCGAAGTCATGTGAGCATCGAGATCTTCAATATCCTTGGCCAACACGTTGCGGAATTGGTGAACGGGGATGTGGGTGCCGGATACTACGAGAAGGAATGGCAGGCGGCCGTAGCATCGGGGTTGTATCTCTATCGCATCGAGGCCGTCTCGCTCAACGATCCCGCAAAACATTTTGTCGCAGCAAGAAAAATGCTTCTTTTGAAGTAAGTACCGGCAGCACGCTGCGGCGATGATAGTAACAGATGAGCCATGACCTACGCCATGGCTCTTCTGTTTACCACGAATGCAAGACATTGCCCGACGGGGCGTTGCTTCTACTTCTCTCCTTTAATCACCATCCAGAACCCGCACCACGGGGCCAGCAATGTTTGATTGATTGCATTAACGAATTTCGGGAACCTCCTTCGGTATGAATCACAGTAGGTATACGTCCGGTTCCGGAATCGCTCAAACATTTTCTCTGCCTCGGATTTCGAATATGCCTTCCCCAGGGGATTCTCTCCGCCGTCATAGATCCTCACCCAATCTTCGAGAAGTGTCGGGCGCGTGAGCTTGCTGCCCCCGGATCGCAGGAGCTTCCAGAGCGTGTACAAAGGGATGCCAAGCCAGACGTGGAGTGAGTCTTTGTGATAGAGCATGATGACGATTTTTCCGCCCGGTTTCAATACCCGGAAGATTTCATCGATAGATTGCTGAGTATTCGGTGTGTGATGCAGCACGCCGAAAGAGTAGACGACGTCGAACGAATTGTCATCGAACGGAAGATGCTCGGCGTCAGAAACGCGGGCATCGACCGGAATGTTGGCGAGAGCGAATCGCTTCTTGACAAGTTCGATGCTTTGCGGAGTCAGATCCACTCCGGTGACGAGAGCGCCGCCTTTAGCAAACTCCAGGAGATCGGTCCCGAGTCCGCATCCAACCTCGAGAAGCGTTTTTCCGGCGAACTTCTTGAAGCCGACGATCCTCTCCATGAACGGCTGCGTTTCATACCGGAATCTTTCCACCTCGTCAAAGAACTCTTTCGATCCCCATTCGATATCGGTAAATTGCGTTCCGCACGGATGAGAATTCCAGTACTCACGTACTTGGGCTTTCAGTTTTTCGTCTTGTGTGTTAATCATTCCAGTCATAATAGTCAGGTGAGCCGGCGCTATGAAAGCGTTTCTCCGGCGATCCAGGATTTGTGCCACATTTTAAAATTAATAAGAGTCCAGATCTCCGACGAGTAGTTGATGCCGGTGCGGTCATATTCTGCGATCAGCTTCCGAATATATTCCTGGTCGGTGTAGGGATCCTCATACTCCAGCAAATACGGCCTGGCGTAATCGAGGATTTTTTTGGTCAACATGTTTTTCCCGGAACCGGTAAAGCCTATTTTCTTTCTGTAGATAATGTTGTGAGGAATGAGCCCTTCCACCGCTTTCTTCAGGATGTACTTTGTCTCTCCATTCTTGATCTTCAACTGCCACGGGATCTTCATGGAGAACTCGACGAGTTTATGGTCGAGGAAAGGAACTCGCGCTTCAACGGAGGTCGCCATCGTCATCTTATCGACCCTCATCAGGAGGAGTTCCGGGAGGCGGTTCTTGAGTTCCCAGTAGATCATCTTTGTGGAATAGTCGTCACCCGGAACTGAGCGAAACGCCCGATCGACAAGGAGCGCGGAATCGGCCGCATTGGGGCCCAAGAGCTTTCGTTTCTCCAGGTCATCGAACGCGGTCGCTCCCCCCAAAAATGTCTCATCGGCGGCGAGAAAATTTTTGATATAGTTCTGCCGGTAATCGAGACGCAGCGATTTTAAGATTGGCGAGAGCAATCCGTACCCGGCCGACCGGAGCGACCGGGGAATCGAACGGATAAATCGAAATTGCTCCTGAAGACGAATGATGTTTTTGTACAGCGTGTAGCCGCAAAACTGTTCGTCGCTTCCTTCGCCTACTTGTACGACAATCGTTCCGTTGTCGCGCGCGAGTTTTGAAACATAATAGAGGGGGAACGAAACCGGGTCTGCCAGCGGCTCGTCATGATGGTAGATGACCTTAGGGAAGAGACTGATGAAATCCTCATCGCCGATGACCACTTCGTGATGATTCGTTTTAAATTCCCTCGACACCTGCTGGGCATATGAAAATTCATTGACGTGTTCCTGACCACGGATGGCAACTGAAAAAGTATCGACGGGCCGGTTCATCAACTCACTCATCAGGGCTACGTTGGTACTGGAGTCGATCCCGCCGCTCAGAAAAACGCCAAACGGCACGTCGCTCATCATCCGTTTCTCGATCGACTCCTTCAACAGTTCGCGAATTCGTTTTGCGCAGTACTCCTCGTTAGTGACATCCTCGCCATTTATTGGTTGGAAGACATTCCAATACTCCTTCTTTGCTATTGCTCCGCTGAGCGTCGCTTCCAGGTAGTGGCCGGCTTCCAGTTTTGATACACCTTTGAAAAGGGTCTGGGGGGCCGGTGTCGCGATAAAAGTAAAATAATGCGACAGGGCAGCATTGTCGACCTCGCGCGCCACCGAACTATCTTCGAGAATAGCTTTGATCTCCGAGGCGAAGACGAGCCGGTTGTTTGTGATCGTATAGTAGAGAGGTTTTATTCCGATCCGGTCTCTGAAGAGATAGAGCCGATCTTTTCGAGAATCCCAAATTGCCATCCCGAACATTCCCTCAAGTCGCTCCACAAAGGCTGGACCATACTCTTCATAAGCGTG
>CAYYHS010000363.1:0-3569 GCA_964471785.1 uncultured Chitinophagaceae bacterium | reverse complement strand
GACGCCAAGAAAAGAGCGCATCTTCTGTTCCCTCTATTTTCAACAATGGTTTTTCGCGTTCTTAGCGCCTTAGCGATTCATCGTTGGGGGATGTTTAATCCCCTTCACAGAACTCCTGGAATCACATTCTGATGAAAAATATCGCGGCGCTCATACCTGCGTTCAATGCGAGCGGAACCATCGGTGCCGTCGTTTCGGGTGTCGCGGTGTACCTTCCCGTCGAAAACATTCTCGTCGTCGACGACGGCTCAAGCGATAAGACCTCGTTTGAGGCAGTTTCGCTTGGTGCGCGTGTGCTGAAACACACGACGAACCGGGGTAAGGGGGCTGCGCTGCGAACGGGACTTGAGTTCGCGCTTCAGGCATCATTCGACGCCGTTATTACACTCGACGCCGATCTCCAACATCCTCCGGAGTACATCCCGCAGTTTATAGACCTCTATTCGAAGGACGCCTTCGATGTTATAATCGGCAGCAGACTTCATAACGTTCAAGGAATGCCTTTTCATCGTCTCCTATCGAACACAATCACCACCTTTCTGGTCAGCGCCCGCACGGCGAGAAAGATCACCGACAGTCAATCCGGTTATCGGCTCATCGACCGAAAGGTTTTCGAAGCAGTCCGGCTTGAGTCGAGCGGATTTGAAGCTGAAACAGAGTTCCTGATTAAGGCAGCATCGCATGGGTTCAAGTTTGGATCCATTCCTATCCGAACGGTGTACGCGGGCGAAAAAAGTTACATGACACACTTTTCTACTACTATGAATTTTGTAAAAGTACTTTTTCAAGATCATTAAAGATCCTTCGTGGGACGATTCGAATCCGAAAGAAAAGAATTAATCGCTCTCCTTGAATCCAAGGGGATTTCCGACCCGGGCGTGCTTGCAGCGATGGGAAGTGTTGAGCGTCATCTCTTCGTCGAGCCGGCCTTCATCAATCGGGCGTATGAAGACAGCGCCCTCCCTATCGGTCACGATCAAACGATCTCTCAGCCGTACACTGTCGCGTTCATGACCCAGGCGCTTGCCCCCAAGAAGGGGGATAAAGTGCTGGAAGTCGGAACGGGCTCCGGTTACCAGGCGGTGATCCTTGCGACAATGGGGTGCAGAGTATTCACGATAGAACGGCATCTTGTGCTGATGGCGGAAGCGCGAAAGATATTTGATCGAATGAAGCTCCGCATCGCCTCCAAAGGGGGAGATGGAACAATAGGCTGGAAAGAATTCGCACCCTTCGACGGTATTATCGTCACGGCCGGAGCGCCGGAGATACCGGAAGCATTAAAGGTGCAACTCGCCGACGGTGGGAGGCTCGTAATCCCTGTCGGCGATCGTGACGTGCAGAATGTGGTTATCATGAAGCGTGTGGGGGATACGTTTCATACCGAACAAACCTCCGGGTTTAAATTTGTTCCGCTTGTCGGAAAGAACGGATGGAGCTGAATCATTCGCTTCCTAGAGTCCTCGTTATTGTCGGACCTACTGCATCGGGGAAGACTGCTCTTGCGCTGCAAATAGCCCGCCTTATCCCCTCTGAAATCATATCGGCTGATTCCCGCCAGGTCTATAAACTTCTCACGATAGGCACCGGTAAACCTTCCGCTGAAGAACTGAAGCAGGTCCAACACCATTTCATCGATACGTTGATGCCTGACCAGCATTTTAACGCCGGCGATTTTGGGACACTCGCGAGAGAAACCGTAGCGCAGATTCTGGATCGGAAGAGATTGCCGATCGTTGTGGGAGGAACTGGGTTGTATATTCGTTCTCTCATCGATGGCCTGTTCGCTGGACCGGGGCGGGAGAAAGAAATTCGTGATGCTTTGGAATCCCGTTTGAAATCGGAGGGACCTGGGTCCTTGCTTGAGGAATTAAGAAACGTCGACCCGGATGCGGCGAAGCGGATGATTCCTTCTAATCATCGAAGGATCATTCGTGCGCTGGAAGTCTATTATACGACTGGCAAGCCAATATCGATCCACCATGAAGAACAGAAGGCCGGCGTGTACTACGATTCGATCATGGTAGCTCTCGATTGGAAAAGAGAAGTCCTCTATAACAGGATAAACTCACGGGTTGACACAATGCTTGCAGCAGGGTTCCTGGATGAGGTGAAAGGGGTGGTCTCTCAAGGTTACGATGATCGGCATAAATCGCTTCAGACTGTCGGGTACAAAGAAGCAATCGGCTTTCTTCGTAGCGAGATAAGTTACGATCGAATGGTTGAGCTGATGAAGCAGAATACGAGACGATTCGCGAAGAGGCAATTGACTTGGTTTAGAAGGGATCAACGAATCCGATGGTTGCGCATCGCTGAGGAAGGAGAAATCCCTCACCTTGCTCAAGACGTTTTGAAGATGATCGGGGAAAAGTAACGAGATCCAAAATATGAGTAGCGCATAAAAAGGGCGACACTCTCAAGTGATCGCCTTTTTTATGCGCAGAACTCTTCGGCGCTCATTTACTCCCGACGAGAACGAAAAGGCGGGCACGCAGGATCGCTGCGTGTCCGCCCTCAGTTGACTCGATTGAAAGCTTAGTTAACCTTCGTAGGTACTTGTGACGACGAAGTAACTGTCATGTCGTATGTGCAAAAGGTTCCGTTGCTCAAAGCCGTCTTTCCAACGCCTTCCAGAACTAATGCTGTTGCAGTTCCGGCGGTCTTGATTGAGTAAGCACCGTTTGCGTTGTTGGTGAACGCTGTTGAAGCAAGCAATCCCAGGCCCGGGGCATCCGCCGTCAAACCAACGAACGAATTTCCGCCGCCGCCAAGCGTGGTCGGTTTTGCATAATATTGCTGACCCTTCGCCGCTAGGGTGGTAAGATCTGCGATAACCGCGCTTCTATTCTGATCCACTGCGTTATCCTGAAACATGGTGATACCGACTGCCACTGCGATACCTACAATTATGACTCCTAAGATGATGAGCAGAAGTTGTTGCTGGCCCATTGTAGCCTCCTTGAATGATGTGGTGAATGGTTAAGTTTGGACAGCTTCGGGCGGGCTGTCGCCCTCTTGGCCATATAGGATTACACTAAGCGTGCCAAGTGTTGAATAGGCGAAATCGCGGAATTTCGCGATGTTTCTCGATTAGTTAAGGTAATCCTTACCGACCGTGGCAAGTTTTACCTACGTTATTATGCCTACAAAGGCATGGATCTGTGGAGGGGCGGTATTGAAGTTTTTGCGTTGTCAGCGGTAGCTGTTTCCTGTCGGGGCGGGGAGATTCGAACTCCCGACCTTGGCGCCTGTGGCGCCACGCCCTAGCCAGGCTGCATTTTTTTAATACTTTCCAAATACCTTGCGGCTCCCCGGGTCTTGATTCTCGTTTCTTCCTCTATGGCTTCCGATCGTGTGGAGAATTGTTTGTAAAAGACTAGTTCCCAGGGTATACCCGAACGGGTTGCTTTTGATTCGCCGCTGTTATGCTCCTTCAACCGGTTTTCAAGCTCGGCGCATTGTCCTGTGTAGTATCGGTGGGTTTTTAAACTGCGGAGGATGTAGGTAAAATACATGTCGGGGCGGGGAGATTCGAACTCCCGACCTTGGCGCCTGTGGCGCCACGCCCT
>CAYYHS010000362.1:0-3581 GCA_964471785.1 uncultured Chitinophagaceae bacterium | reverse complement strand
ATTTGGATACGACGCAAAAAAAGTGTATCTTAAAGTATTGCCCCGCCTCTGAACCTCCATATTCGGAAGCGGAAATCTGAGACCCGCTCTCCGACGATCAAAAGCTGAAGCCCACGGTGTAATAGTACTTGCCATGGCCAGGGAAGGGACCTTGACTTGTCCCCTCTTCTACCTTCCGCTGGCGTTAATCTCGCAGCACCGTGTCTCCTTATCTAATCACAAAGGATTATCATGTCTTTTTCCAAACTTGGACTGAATGACCTTCTTGTCCAGGGAATCTTGGCCACCGGGTATACCGCGCCAACAATCATCCAATCACGTGCAATTCCGGCAGCGGTAGCCGGCAAAGATGTCATCGGATGCGCACAAACCGGAACGGGCAAAACCGCCGCGTTTGTGCTTCCTATTCTCAACAGGCTCACGAACGAGCACCACACGAAGCACCGCGTTGTCCGTGCACTCATCCTAACACCAACCCGCGAACTTGCGCAGCAAATCGAGGATTCCATAACCGCCTACGGGCGTTTCATGAGCCTTCAGAGCCTTGCTGTCTTCGGCGGAGTAAACATACAGAATCAAATCAAACGTCTCCGCAACGGCGTCGATATTGTCGTCGCGACACCCGGACGGCTTCTCGACCACCTGGACCGGAAGAGTATCGATCTTGGTTCCGTTGAAGTTCTTATCCTTGATGAAGCTGATAGGATGTTCGACATGGGCTTCATCCAGGATGTACGAAAGATCATCGCGAAGGTGCCGGCAAACCGTCAGACCATGTTATTTTCGGCTACCATGTCCAAGGAAGTTCGCGCGCTGACGGCGAACATTCAGAAACATCCTGAATTCATTGAAGTGGGCGAGCAGACAAAGCCTGTCGATACCGTAACGCAGCATTTCTACGCTGTGCACCAGGATATGAAAATCGACTTGCTTGTCCATATCCTCGGCTCCACACAGATGGACAGCGTACTTGTTTTTTCACGGACCAAGCACGGGGCCGACAAAATTTCCCATCGGCTGGAACGGCTGGGAATCAAGTCAATCGCCATCCATTCCAACCGCACTCAAGCACAGCGTCAACGGGCGCTTGCCGGTTTTAAACACGGCGACTATAAGGTACTCGTGGCAACCGACATTGCCGCACGAGGAATTGACGTGGAAGGAATCACGCATGTCGTGAATTTCGATACTCCGGGGTTTGCCGAAGATTACATTCACCGCATCGGCCGAACAGGACGAGCCACCTCAAAGGGCGACTCACTGACGTTTGTGTCGCGGAGTGAGCAGGAACATGTCAGGAGGATTGAACATTTCGTCGGAAGGAAGTTCGAAATCAAAAAATATCCTGGGTTCGACGAGACAAAAAGACCCACTCCCATGCATCAATCGGAGCCTCAGGAGCGTCCGAGATTTTCGCGAGATGACAGGAGGCATCGGTCGGGTGGGCAATCGCATTCAAGTTTTTCGCATGATGGTCACAAGCACCGGACGGAGGGAGAGGCGCATTCAAGCTTCTCGCGGGATAGCCAGAAGCCTCGGCCGGAGAAACAGGGAGAACACAGAAAACGTTGGGAGGATTTGATCAGGGATCGCGACGGAGCAACAACGCCGTCAAAGGGGGGTAAGGGACGCTTCCAATTTCGATCGCGTAAGAAGCACGGCGGTAACGATACTTCCCCGAGGTCGTAAGTACTTTTATTTCATTTTGATCAAAACTCCGTCCACGGGCCATCGGGCTCTGACTTTGATGGAGTCTTGATAAACTGTGAATCGTTCTGCTGGAATAAAGGGGAATGGTCTGCCTGAACTGTAGATCCCATTATTTTTGAGATCTTGAAAAGCCTTCAGGCGATACTCCCCTTCCCGCAGCATCGGGAAGAAGAATTTCTCTCCACGGCGGCCTGCAACCCGAATTGGTATTTTCGCCCGCTCTTTACTGTTCTCTCCTACGATGATATACCTGTTTGGCAATGAAGAATCGGCGTCCACGAGAACTCCCTCTATGCTGCTCAGTTGTTCCGGATCGACCGTTCTGACCAAGAATTTCCTGGTGCTGTCCTTTAAGTGATTCCCTGATTTATCCATGAGGGAATCGAACAGTATTCGAAATCTGTAGGAGGAGTTCGGTTGGAGTGTTTGACCAGGCACAACGGTAAAACTGGCGGCGGAATTCCAAACAAACGAGACCGGCACCCCCACAGAATCATTCCCCCTCAACTCCATGCTATGCTCAGCTGAACGCCGGAAGAGCACATCGTTAAAATCGAACCTGAAACTTTCATCGAGCGGAACGCGTGTCGTGGAATCCGCAACGGTTGCGAAGAGCATGTGAGGCGGCAGGGTATCCGGAACCGCAGTGCGGCTGAACTGTTTCGACATCGCCAACTGGTTGATGACGTGACCCGCAAGGTCCTTGACCGACGGCGCGAAGACTTTGAACAAACTGTCGTCGCGGAGGGGTTCGGTGACCAGCGTGATCATCGCGGGATCTTCGAAATCGACAAAAACATCGATGATAGAGACGAAACGCGTCCGGCCGGTATCGGATATCGAGAAACCGTCGAGTGAGACCGACGAAGAGTCGATGGACTCACTGAATTTCAGATCCACATGCCGCTCATCCGTAGCGACAGCATCGAGAAGCCGGGGAGCAGTCGTATCTTCCGTCGAAAGTTGGAAATTCACATCGTCACGCAGTGAATCGACCGCGCTGAGCGAGATATCGCTCGGCGCCGTGCTCATCGCATCGGTCTCCGGATCATACAGCAAATTCCGAAACTCATCCCGAACGGCAAGAAGACGGTATCGCCCAAATGCCAAATGAGACAGAGCATAGTCTCCCGTGTTGCCGCACTGGGTAATGTAGTCGGGCTTCAGGGTCATCGGATTAAGGGTGTCTGCGTCCAGCCCGTCCAGCCGGTACGCAAACACCATCACTCCGCTCGGCTTCGTATCATACAATCGCCCCCGAATTTCACCCCGGTCTATTTGAGCGCCCGTTGAAAAAGCGAGGGTAAAAGATTTTGCCATCCGGTTGGCGGGAGATCTCCTGTCGAGCACATCCGTGCCTATGGTTACAACGTACGTCGTGTTCTTGCGGAGGGAATCGGGAAAATTGACGTCTACCTCTTTGCCGCTCCAGTCAAACTCGATATTCCGGACAAACGGAGAAATAAAGATCGATTCTTCGACCGAGCGGCGGTCGACATATTTGCTGAATACCAGCGTGATATGTTGACCGGTAAAATTCGTCGTATTGGGGAATGGATAGACTTCTTCAATTTCGGGAGTCGTTGTATCGATCGGACCGCCTTCGGGGAGCCGTTGCCCGGCACACCCTGAAAGCAAGGCAATTATTACCGCGATCATCGGCAGAACGATCGCGGAGATCGGGGAAGTAAGCGTATCGCTTATTATGTAAGATTCTCTTGAGCGCATTAGAAGCAGAAACATAATAGAAATTTTTTAAGTCAGAAGAAAGATACGATACTTAGAGTGGCTCCTAATTTGAGTAATGTCATCCTGATCCCGCCGTTCTTTGACGGGAGAAGGATCTGGGTTGAGTGAAAGCTTGGCCTCTC
>CAYYHS010000361.1:0-3583 GCA_964471785.1 uncultured Chitinophagaceae bacterium | reverse complement strand
CGCTCAAATTCACCACGGCCGGATCGACCTCAACCTGTCCGAAATCGGGGTTCACCGTTCCGTTCAACGTTACGTTATTGCCAAGCCCAACTTTGAAATCGGCGCCCGCACCGGGCGAGTACCGAGATCCGTCGTTGAAGGGATCATTTGCGCCCGGATGTGTATATTCCCCCTTCTCGGTGACATACGGGAGGACTTCAACCAGGCTTGGAGGATTGATGTCTTCAATCCCGACAAGTTCGCCAAAACGGGAGACATATCCGCTTTGGCTGCGCGGCGTATAGACGAGACAGTCGCTTTCTCTTTTGCGTCCGATATCCCGTTGGAAGTTGATACCCCAAATTTGCTTTACATCATCGCGAAAACGAAGCTGAGAATACGGAATTCGCATCTCCGCCGTCCATCCCTCCTTGTCGATGTGAGTTTTGCCCACCCACACCCCATCCCACGAAAAATCGTTCCAATCGTCATTATAGAGAACCCCGTCGATCACCGATCCGCCGGCGCTCAACGCAAAAAGATTTCCCGTCCTCAGATCACGATACCCATCGATAAAGACGGCGAACCAATCGGCGACGGGATATTGATCCCTCCTGCTGAGAATAGGCATGATGGAATCCGGAGCAGCGTCGTACATCCTTGCGCCGACATAGATTGCTGCATCGTCGTAAAGAATTCTGACCTCGGTTCGCAGCGTCGGCTCCGAGCCCTGGTTCGGGTCGCTTTGCTTGAATGCTGAAAAGACGGGGGCACTCTGCCAAACGGGTTCGGAAAGACGTCCGTCGATGGTGATCGGTTGATCGGTCCTGACAGCATGGACAAGAATTGTCGGAACCGCCACTGGCGGAACCGCCGTTGAATCCGGAACTCTTGCCTGAGCGAGAGCTACAAAGAGAACGACGAGAGGAATGAGCTTCATGAGGGTTGTCTTTGGGTTGATCTCTGCTTACGCCTCGCCCAGCGACACGGTTAGGAACATTTGTGGATCCGAGTTGGTAAACGTAACGGCTGTCGATTTGTTTCGGAATGTCGGATCTCAATACGAAGAGAATCCATGGTGCCTGAACGGCAGAACCGATGACCGCCGGCTCGGAAGCGGCGGTCATTGGTCCTCGTTGCCTAGCGGTTGCCTAAAAAGATGAACCGCAAAGAAGCGAAGAATAAATGTTGAGTTGGGAAATACATTAAAGATCTCTTTTTCGTCTTGGCGCCCTTCGCGTCTTTGCGATTATCGATCATTCGAAAAAAGTTCATCAGGACCATGCGACTTATGAAAATGTGTGCAACGAGTCGTTCTCTGGGAAGGCAGGCTACTTACCCGACATTTTTCTGATCTCGATGTTCCCATTTGTCGTTTCAATCGTGATGTTCTCTCCCCCGCCGTTCAGCTTGTAGACGGCGTGAATCTCTTCATTGTCCTTGTCGATGTTTTTCGACTCCGCGGTGAAATCCGAATGAATGTCGTAATTGTTCTTCGCATGCCACAATCGCCAGTCTCCGTGGATCCTGATCGTCGCATCGATCGACGCATTTGCGGACGATGGAAGGGTCAATGACACATTCCCGCCGGAGGAGCGAAGCTCGCTGGTCCCTTTTCCGCTCGGCATCAATTCTGCAATAACGTCGCCTCCCGCAGTTTTTGCCGCAATTGAACCGGTGATATTTTCAAGCCGGATATTTCCTCCAGCCGTCTTCGCCTCCACAATTCCGCTCGCACTCCTTAATTCTATGTCTCCACCTGCGGTCTTCAACGACGCGCTTCCCGAAACTTTGCCGACTTTCACTTCCCCGCCGCTCGACGACAAGACTGCATCGCCACCGACATCGCCCACCTCGACATCGCCTCCCGCCGTCGAGGCTTTCAGTGATTTACCCACGCTTTCCACTTTGATCTCGCCGCCTGAGGTTCGCACTTCCGCTTCGCCGGAAACGTCTCCGAGTGTGATATCGCCGCCGGACGTCTTCAGGTTTGTCGGACCCTCGATGTTCCCGGTGCGAATATCTCCGCCCGATGTGGACCCGGAAAGCTTTCCTTTCATCGTGCCGCGCACATCGATATTTCCACCGGAAGTATGGACGTCGACATCGAATTGTGCCGGAAGGCTGATCCTGAAGATCACGTCGCCCGACCGGTTCCATCGCGGGTGGTATTCTACCCGGATATCGTTGCCGGACTGCGTCATCTTCACATCCTTCATATCTTCATCATCGATTCCGTCGACGGTAACGTTGACTTCATCTTTATCCCATGTCGTCAGCCGGATGTCTCCGCCGTTAACGCTCACCTCGAGTTCGCCCCCCTTGGTGACGTTGAACGATTTCGTTTGTTTGGACTCATCGCTGTCCGTGGTGAGCACGGAGGCTCTCAGGAACGGGACGGCGAGAAGCATGATTGCTATCGTCATGAACTTTTTCATCGGTGTGTTACCTCCTCTAAAACGGTTTGCGCCTGTCGGCGAACGTAGTTATTGTTATCTGATTGTATTTTATGTTTAAGAACTTCGAGAATATTCGGATTCATCTCGTATCCATCAACCGTGGCCGTAGCCAGCCCGTTAATCGCAGCGATTCTCATCCCGGAATTTTTGTCGTGCATCAATGTGTACACCAGCGCCTCTCGTATGTCTGCATCGAACCGGTAGCGGAGCAAAACGCACAGTGCTTGCTGGCGGACGCCCGGATTGTCGTCTCCTTCCAGCGCGGAAATAAGAGCTGCTTTTGTCCCCGGGTCGGGAGTCTTCTGTCCCGGCATTTGCGAAGCGAGAGCGTTCACCGTCTTAAGGCGGACACCGGCGTTGTCTTCGGTCGTCAATGCTCGGGCGAGCACTTTCTGAACTTTTTCGTCGTTGATGTTTCCGCGCACGTGCATCGGGGTCACGGCATCGAACGTAAAATCAACAACCCCGTCTCTCCCCCCCGCATCGATCAGGTTCACATTCGACGTGCGCGTCTCACCCTGGGTAAACGACTCGCGGCTGCTGACAGTCTCCGCGGCCGGCTGAACGACGCCCGGTTCTACGGGAAGCGCGTTCTCGTGAACGGCGCGGGGCTGAGAGAAAATCGCATAACCGATGAATACCCCAAAGACCGACATCGCCAATCCGGCCAGTCCCATCCGGTATTCTCTTGCGAACCACTCACGTGATGTTTCGAATGCACGCGTGGAAATCGACGTCCTAAAACGCCGCTCGAGAAGCGCAACCCTCAGCTGCTGACGGGCCTCGCGCAATAGCTGTTCGCTAACGACGGGAGGAGTGTGACCCGCAACGGTTGCGGTGAACTCCTTGAGGCCGGACAGCTCATCACGGCATTCAGAACACTCAAGGAGGTGGTTGTCGAGCAATTCCTGGATAGCATCGCTGAGTTCCCCCACAACGGACAAATGAACCCATTCTTTAAACTGCTCATGTTTCATTCCGTTACTCCTTCGCCAAAATAGTTTTCTAACTGCTTTCGCATTCGCTCTGTCCCATTAAAGAGATGCTTCTTCACCGTTCCTTCGGAACACTCCATCATTTCGGCAATCTCGCGCAGTTTAAGTCCTCGGTAATGCTTTAAGGTAAACACCAACTTCTGTTGCGGT
>CAYYHS010000360.1:0-3591 GCA_964471785.1 uncultured Chitinophagaceae bacterium | reverse complement strand
TGAACAAGCCGGAGGCCAGCCATGCCGTCGCTATCCAAAAAATTCCAAGCTGCGTGTGCCAGGTTCGCGTGATGACGTACGGGATCCATTTCTGAATCGGGATACCGTAGAAACCGCCTCCCTCGACGCCGTAGTGGGCGGTAATAACACCGAGCACGATTTGAACGAGAATCAATCCCGACACAACCCAGAAATATTTGATGATTGCTTTTTGAGAAGGAGTGGCATCATGATTGAACAGCGGGTCGTCCTCAGGCAGCGAGGCCGGAATTGGCTCGTTCGGCTGCGAGGCATGAAACCATACCATCCCTCCGATTCCCGCCAAGAGGAGAATAATACTGACGCCGGTCCAGACAATCGCATCGGCTGTAGGATTGTTGCCGATCAACGCTTCGTGCGGCCAATTGCTGGTGTACGTCATCTCCGAACCGGGCCGGTCGGTTGATGCTGCCCACGCCGTCCAGAAAAAGAACGATGCAAGCTGGCGTAGCTTCGTGGAATCGGACTGAGCTCCCGGTGGGATGGCGTAACGAACATTTCCGTTTTTGAAAACGTCGGTATAGTGCAGGATGTTTGACTCAAAGGCCCTTGCACGGATCGAGTCAACGACAACGTTGCCGGTTGCCGGATCGTAGGTGTTCGTCCTGATCAGTTTTGTTAGCCGCGTTTGCAGAACAGATTGATCTTCCGGATTTAACTCTGCAAAAAGGCGCCCGTGATATCGCTGCGCCCATTCGTCGAGAATAAACACCGCTTCGCGGTGGATCCAATCCGCGCTCCAGTCGGGGGCGACGTAGCTTCCGTGACCCCAGATCGATCCGACCTCCATCCCCCCCATCGACTGCCACACGTTTTGTCCTTCCGAGATTTGACCCTCAGGAATCATAACTCCACCGCCGCTGATCACGACTGACGATGGAATCGGAGGCTTTTGTTGATAGATTTGAAAGCCTGCCCAGCCGAGAACTGAGAAAGAAATTAGGACCACAGCCCAGAATCCAAGCCATAGACGCTTCATCGGTGTACTCCTTCTAGTAATTTGGAAAATATCTTCAATTCAGATCTTTGCATCAGACACTCGCGCTAGGACAACGAGGTCTTTCGAATCAAGCTCCCGATAGTCGTCGAGTGCAATACTGCCGTGAAGCCTGATGTCTGAAAATCCTGCAGTCTTCATAGCATGGAGAAGATCGTCTTTAAGGATGGGACGCAGCGCTGTGCTTTCTAACTCGTGTCGAGTTTGTCCCTTCTCCTTCTTCAGGGTGAGGATATTGAAAACTACTGAAGCCTTATGGAAATCGTAGAAACGGATAAACGTTACTCCGTCCGATTCTTTCACACTTTGGATTCTCTCCTTCTTCGCGAGGATTCTATCGTAGTTCAACTGTTGCAGCAGGAGGAGCCCTCCAGGATTCAAAGCGGCAGAAAAATTCTTTAGCGTCTGCACCAACTCATGTTGTGTGAGAAGATGCGGAAGCGAATTCCCCAAACAAAAGACTGCGTCGTATGTGCGGTGCAATAGGACCGGCAGTTCCTGAAAACTCGATTCCAACACTTCAATCTTGACGTGCGTGTCTCGGGCGTGAACCTTCAGACGGTCGAGCATATTCTTAGAGATGTCGACCGCCGTCACCTTCACTCCCAGCTCTCCCAACAAAAGGGAATGGAAGCCTGTTCCGCAGCCGGCGTCAAGCGCGGTCTCTATTCCATATCGTTGCACGAGCATATTGAAGAACGGCTTCTCGTGGGCAAACCGCTTTTCAAAGTTTGTCATGATATCGTAGTCGGCCGATAATTTGTCGTAAAACTCTGCGGTGGTCTCGACGGACTGTTCCTGTCCGGAAACGAATTGATTCATGGTGTGATCGTCCTTTTAGTGTCGGTACATCGGTGAATCGATCTCCTGAAACCGCTGCTGGTACTCGGTTTGAGAAATGCTGTTCTTCCAGTGATCGGTGAGCATCGCCAATCCCGTTACAACCACGAAAACTCCTGTAACCAAAACGCCGTACGCCCATGTGGGGATTGTCTTCTTGGACAAACGGGTTCGAAGCAAGAGAGTCTCTTTGACAGGACAGACTTCCACACAACGCATGCAGCTGTCGCATTCAGCGCTCCACACTCTCTCCATTTTGTGGACGAGAATGTTCGAGGGACACGCCTTTGTGCAAAGCTCACAGTCGATGCAGGAGGATATTTCACGAGTGATCTTGAAGGGACTCATCCAGCTTACGATGCCAAGAAGCGCACCGTACGGGCACAAGAACCTGCACCAGAAATTCTTGACAATCATCGACAGCAGCATCAGCCCGATGATCACCGAAAGAGCAAACGTTGAGATGTCTGCGAAGAAGAGATACATCTTGACGTCGGCCATTCTGTTGTAGGGGCTGCTGATGAAAGATGCAAGTGCTGGAACATCCATTCCCGAGACCGCCCAAAGGAAAAAGAAAAGAATGAGATACTTTAACGAGCGAAGAGGATAATCCAGCCATCGGGGAAGGTGAATATTCTTGCCGAACAATTTCTCGCCGAGCAGCCAAAGGGATTCGCTCAGCGTGCCGACAGGACAAAGCCAGCTGCAGAACGATTTCTTCAGCAGAACACTGACCAGAACGATTGCGAGAAGAATAAATAGCGCCGCAGGATGGATTGAATTAATGACCGACGCCTGAAGCGAGTACTTTAGGCTGATCAATCCGCTGATGGGAAGGAATCCTTCGGCTCCAGGAGGGCGGGAAAAGAATTTTTCCGCCCCTGCGGACATCCCCCATCGCATGAAGAGATAGAACTCGATACCAATCCAGAGACAGAGCAAGGCGAAAGCAAGTTGAACCGACGAGCGGAGATACTGAGAATCGTGTTTAAGGCGTGAGACGATTCTTTTATACCAAAGAGGTTCACGTGAAAAGTCTATTTTCCTCCGGCGAAGCTCGGGCACGATTGTTTTCGGCTCCTCTCTCGCCGTAGTTTCTTGCCGGCTAACCGGACGGGCAAGCTCAGCGGCGATGTTGAGTTCTTCTCTCATATCACCCTCTCGTATGGTTTCATATTCGGATAAACTAGTCTGAATATAGATCAAAAAAAATCTATCGCCGTACTCCTGCGTAGACCGACTTCCTCATGTCCTTCGCCACATCTTTAATATTCTTATTAACCAGCATCTTGTAGACGCCATCCCGCAGGCCCGCCCATTGTTCATGCACCGCACACGGATTTTTTCCAGAGCACTCGGGAAATCCCATCACGCAGCTCGACGTGAACTTGACGCCGTCGATCGATTCAACAATGTGAAACAAGGTAATATCCTTCGCCGGCATTCCTAGTGTAAATCCCCCGGTCGGCCCCTTCAACGAGCGAAGCAATCCTTTCCGAGAAAGATTCTGCAGGATCTTCGCGAGGAAATGATATGGTATACCCAGCTTGTCGGTCATTTCTTTGATGGAAGACATCTCTCCCTCTTTCTTGAGGGCGAGATAGCAGACCGCCTGGAGGGCGTATTCACACTGACGGCTGAAGATTATACTCATTGTATTTCAGACTCTTTAGTCCTAAAATAACATATAAGAGAGATTTTGTCAAGCGTAAAAT
>CAYYHS010000359.1:0-3591 GCA_964471785.1 uncultured Chitinophagaceae bacterium | reverse complement strand
GGGGAGCGACCGGTTAGGCAACGACTTGCTACGACTATTTTTGGTTGAGCGCTATACATTGATTGATAAAACCTGATAACGTCAGGAAATATTTGTCGGCATCGACTTTGTACGTGTCACAATGATTTCCATTTTGTACTGCGTAGAAATGTTTATTGGAATGGTTGATTGCAGTATACAGCTTTTGAGACATCCATTCAGGCAAATTGTCACGATCGCCGTGTATGATCAAAACGGGAGATGTGACATTTTTGATCTTATCAACTGAATCAAAAGTGACATCTTTCGGGTAATCGATACTCACTAATCGAAGATACCAATGATGTTCTTTTATTGCTTCAACCATATCGGCTGAGGAACTTATCGCTCCTTCGAGAATAAGTCCAGAGACATTGGGATTCTGAGCAATATCGACTGCTGGAATAGAACCAAGAGAAAGACCATATACTATAATTGGCTTTGAGCCAGAAGGCGTGGACTTCAGATATGCTAATGCTCCCTGGGCATCTCGAAATAGACCATTGAATGAAGCCTTGCCTGAACTTCTCCCAAACCCCCGGTAATCAATAGCGAAGACATTTACATTTAAATTCCCAAGCGCATTGATGATTTTTATCCATGGCAATTCGTAGAGGTTATTACTGTTGCCGTGAAGCAAGAAAATAGTTGCAACGGCACTATCTTTAGTAAGCATCCATCCGTTGAGTGAAACTGAATCGTCTACGGTAAAATAGGTGTCAGAGAAATGAAATTGTTTGGTCAGCGGTATCAACGGCCGCTCATTAAACAACATTGCTTCATCGACAGTATATGAGCAACCAATCAAAGTCGCCAATGAGATAAGAAAAACAGGTAACAAGAAATTGATTTTCATGAATATGGCCTTTCAAGTTGTTGCCTAACGGACCGGAGCTCATGCTCAAGAGCAGAGGGACAAGTAAGTTGCGGCGGCGATGAGTCGCCCCCATGTAGTCGGTTCAACAGACGTGCCAGTCAGTGCTCCTAGGTCTGTCCCACACCGTGCAGCGAAATTATCGACGGCCCCTTTCGCCAGTACGCGCGACTGGCTAGGCGCCACTTCAACTTTCATTTTCTTCCTTATCGCTAAGATACCATATTGCCGGATAAAGTGATTCGATTTTATGGATCGAATCAAGCAACACTCTCAGTGATAAGTGCAACGGGAAGAGAATAAATGAAAAAGTAGCGTCATTAATTCCTCGGCTACCATCTATATATAAGGTAACCGTTTCTCGGTCTACCTTTCCATACAGACCGTGCATTCCGGAATAGTTTGGATGAGCAAATTCAGATAATAGGTCATACGAAGGGCGAAATCCTTCGTATCTCTCGTCTGTTTTGTCTATTGCACCCAAGATGTTTGGAATAACCGGGGGCGATTCTTTGTCGCGCCCACCCATTAATCGAACGTAGATTATTTCATGTATACCTTTAAATTCATCAACCCTTAATTGCGAGTCTAACCGGTCATAAAGATCATACATAGCTGCGGCGTTCTCTACGACCGCCCTAGTCAAGACAAATGCAACGGACGGTTTTGAATCTGCCCATGCTGTGGATAGAATATCAAATAGATCGATCGCTCTGTGGATTGTCAATTGAATATATGATTGAATCATCCAAACGACTCTTGGCGTGATCGGATTCCTTGATGGTTCAACACTGAATACACGCTTTGAAAGCAGCATCTTATACAATCTGTTGACACTATTGACGTGCTCAGGATCTGTTTCGGGAAATTTTATGCTATCGTATTTGAGTTCCATGACGGTGTCTGTTGTGGCGTCTAACGGACCGTAGCCCTGCGAACGAGCAGCGGGACAAGCAGGCTGCGGCGGTGAACGGCCGCCGGCATTTAGTTCGTTGCGCGGACGTAGCGGTCAGAGGCTTTTAAGTCTGTTCAACAACGCGCGGCGAAATCATCGATGGCTAGTTCCGTTTGCAGTGAGCGCCGAAGGCGCCATCACGCCAGAGGCGTGACTTGCCCCCCGCGTTCTCAGCGGTAAGCGACTCGTTAGGTTGCGCTTCTTTTAGTTTTGAGCGATTCGTGCTTGCTCACCTGCATTTTTGAGTAAATGTATCGTATAGTCTTGTTCACAATTATTCCATTCGCTCGCACCGAAATATGCAAGGATAAGTGCGATTACTGCAAATGACAACGTCAAAGCAACGAAAACTGTATTTGTAATTCTCACAGTTGAAACCATTGGAACTGCAAAAAGAGTAAATAGAATGATTCCTCGCAAGAGGATAAATCGCGTAAGAACGAAATACCATTTAGCTCGAGTGCGGAGGATGTGCCAGTCTTGTAAATCAAAATTGTGCAAAGCAGCATCTATTCGCTTTCCAAAGATGGCGAGCACGAGAATTGAGAGAAAGAAAATGATCTTAGCAATGATAACCGATGCCTCATGACCAAAGAAGGTGCCGAGGAGAACACCGCACGCAAAACCAAAAAACAAGTAGAAAGGAGTTAGTGATCTTATTTTCATAGATACTGCATCAATTGTGCGAAGAAGCGCAAGCTAACGGACCGGAGCTCCCGCTAAAGATCAGCGGGACAAGTAAACTGCGGCAACGTGCGGCCGGAATTGAGTAGTTCGCTGCGTGGAGGTTCATAGGTTAATCATTAATCTTGTCGAGTCTCGCGCAACGAAATCGTCGAGGGCTTCTTCCGTTTGTCCGTGAACGCCGAAGGCGCCATCACGCCAGAGGCATCACTTGCCTGGCCCGCGCCTTCCAGCGGAGAGCGACTGGTTACCCCGCTGTGCCGATTCAACTCTAAATTGGGCTGCAAACGCTATATTTTCCAGGTTGTGACTTCATCATTGGCCAGGTTCGATGTTAAGGCGAGCTGGGTGGAACGACTATATTTAGAAAGGCCAGAATCGATAGATTGAGCAAGTCTGTCAGCATATGAGCGAAAATTGTCCAGCGCAGACTGTGCGTCTTACGATATGCCACTCCCCAAGCCAAGCCCATGACGACAGTGCTTATGACTACAGCGGGATGACGGTTGGCAATCGAATAAACACCAAGCGTCAGGGGATGATTTATCGCAAAGAAGAAAGTAGAATACAGCACCCCTAGCCAGCCCGGCCAGTTTGTAGTATTGTCTAGCAAGAGTCCACGCCAATAACCTTCTTCCAAGAACGGATTAATTAGGGCAAAGAGCAACCAGGCCAATACAATCCATACCGATGGGAATAGATTCCAACCCAAGATAAAAACACTTAATGGAATCAACCCCACAACGGTAGCAAGCACGGACCAACCCCACGCGCCTTGCGGAGGGCGTAACCAACGCCTTATGGCTTCTTGCCCGCCACTCCATGCGATCATAAATCCAAACATTCCCCAGACCACGAGAACCATTGGTATCCATACCCAGATGCCCAGCACAACCCCGGCGAGATATGCGATTGAGCGCCCCACCCCGATTATGACAATAGGCGATAACAAAATAAGGCGCCGACGATTTTGACTACTTAGTTTAGGCATGTTATTTCCTTGATATCGACAATCGCCATGAATTCGATAAGCAACCTAACGGACCGGAGCTCCCGCCAA
>CAYYHS010000358.1:0-3599 GCA_964471785.1 uncultured Chitinophagaceae bacterium | reverse complement strand
TCGTTACCGAGCAATTGATCCAATCGATGAACATCCCGTCGGGAGATCTTCCGTCGGAGATTTCAGAGATCGAGCAAAGCAACCTCACCCCTGTCCCAAGCGTAAGCATCCGGACGCCCAGAATTGCAGAATCGCCGGTGAATTTTGAGTGCGTCTTGCACCAACATCTGGAGGTTGGAAATGAACCCGTTGACCTCATCATCGGAGAAATCGTACAATTTCACGTAAAGGACGAATTGTATTCCTTGGGAGGCATCGACCAAAAAAGTCTGAGGCCGATTGCCAGGATGGGGGGGAAATATTACGCGACGATTGAGAATCTGTTTGAGATGGACCAGCATCAGTTCAACAGGAAAAGCCCGGGGGATGCAAAAGATTCAGAAACTGGTCGATAGGCCGTAGATGACAATCCGATTCCTGTCGGTGTCACAGAGATAGAGAACGCTTTGTGCAACCGCAATGCCGTGGGGATGATCCAGGGCGATCTGCGGAGAGCGAGCGCCAAACGAAGAGGTCTGAAAAAAGCCTCTCGAATTAAAGTGGACGACGCTATCCTGTTGCGCGTCGACAATGAATACATCGGATCGTGATGGATCGATAGCAACCCCTTCCGGATCCAGGAACCTATTCGGGAGTATAAAATCTATGCCGCCTTGACCTGCTGCAGGATCAAACTTGGGCAGCCACCCCTCGAAATCGGTGGTCTTCGAGTAGACCATCCATAGCGCCGTGTACTGCACTCCCGTAGATTTCTGAATAACAACAAAGTCGGATTTTCCGGGAAATGTCGCAAGGCCGGTCGGATGATTGAGAGAAGTGATCGAGCCTCCGATCCCCGTTTGCAGATCGCCCAGCGGTGTAATAAAAGAATCTCTCCGCGCGGTCTGATTTTCATGCACATACTTAAAGAGAAGTATGCGCGCATCGGGGTCAACGGGACTGCTGTTGTCCGGTCCGTCACGAGCAACAAGATATTCATCGTTCGGGATAATACCCACGCCGACAAACCTTCTTTGGGGACGTGCGCTTTCTCTCCAGATAGTGTCAATTTCTGCCGCAGAGAGAACTCCTAATGCCGCGGCAAGCTTGACGCGGACAATAATGGCGATCGTATCTTTGATAACAGGATCGACAGCCGAGGCCGCTACAATCAAATCGAGTCTTGTATCCTGCGCTGCTGCAAGCGGCTGTAAGATTCCTAATTCGCTCAGTTCATTCCCGGCCTGGTTCAGCATCACAATTCGGTTGTTGTACGTGTCGAGGACGTAAAACAGTTGGTCCCTTCCGTAGAGAATTCCGTTCGGCCTGTTGAAACCCGACCACACCCCTGTCTGAATGTACGTTGTGTCGCCGGAAGAATGAAGGTTGGTCGCCTGCGGCAAATCGTTGATATCGTATGGCGATTGGCACCCGCCTAGTGCTGCAAGAATAAAAAGAGTTATGCCTGTAAATTTAAATTTCATCATCCGGTCAATAAGTGATGGCAACAGTTATTCGGTTAACCGCGCCGAGGTCGTTATAGTTTGCAAATGAATAGTCGAGAGAAGCAGTCGTAACACCAAGCGGGATCAGCACGCCTGCCCCTGCGGCGAAATCCTCGGCCGACGATGTCGATGCCCCCAGCAGCGATTCGCCCACAGTTCTCTTCACACCGACACGAACGAAAAACATTCTGTCATATGCGTACTCCGCTCCAACACAAATATTCTCAGCGTTGTCGTTCGGATGGTTGAGTTGGATGGATACTGTTATCCGGTTTTGTTCGTCGAGGAGCGGCTCAACAGCATACCCCAGCCGGAACATCGTCGGCGGAGAAAATGATTGAAAGTTACTGACGGTCGTTCCGTCTTCCCTCGTCACCATCCCGCTCGGGTGGACATTGGCGCCAAAATTTGAGACAACGACCGCAAACCGTGATGTGCCGAGACCTAAACTATAGAACGTCCCGAGATCGACAAGGATGCCGTCCATATGCAGAACGTCGATCGTTTCACGAACATATCGGACTGTTGCGCCAAAACTGAATTGGTCAGTCATCTTTCTTGAGTAGGTAGCCGCGACCGCAACATCGCCGTACGTGAAGTAATTGCCGGTTCCGGTTGGCTGGGTTTCAGTCGTCACTTTCATCGGGTCGGTGTGAAGCGAAGTAGCAGAGATCCCAAGGGCGTCACTTGTCGTCAGAAAGTAACTTGCCCCGAAGAACTCATGCTGCACCCCCACGAGCCACTCCGTGTGGGAAAAGACAGCCTGTCCCTGGTAGGAGAGCTGGTTCGCATATGCAGCCGTATCCCGGACGATCGAGGGATTAGACACCGAGTTGACGAGCCCTGCGGGGTTCCAGTACAACGCGGAGACGTCGTTCACAACGGCAACGTACGATTCACCCATCGATGAGCCTCTTGCGTCTGCGCCGATCTTCAGAAACTGATACGCCGAAATGCCGGCACGCTGTCCGCCTAAATTAGGGACAAGCTGGGCGCTCGTCGAACCTGCTGCGAGAATCATCAGGGCAACCAGTGCTTTTACTTTGCCCGAATATTTTTGACCGTGAAAGTGTATAACTCTTCTCTTCTTAACGAACGTGAGAGCTAGAATTGAATCCCAATCCCGAGTTTGGCGGTTCGCGGAGTGAGATATCGCGATGGATCATATGGATACGGCGATATTGTCCCTTGCAACTGAGGATAACGGGGATCGTTCCCCGTTATATTGTCCCCATACTCGAAGGCGCGGCCCGTGACTGCATTGATGATTTGAGAATTCCTGTTATTCAAAAGATTTTCGACCTCGAGGCTGAGGGTTATCTTCATCCCCCCATAGTCAAGATTCTTGTCAAAATTAACGTTGATGTAGAACCAATTTTGGCCAACGCCGCCACTGATATTGTTATAATCGGTCACGAAGAGCGGGCGGCCATTATTGTCGAATCCGGCCGGTAGCAGGGGCGTGTAACGCTTGCCCGATTCGTAGAAGAATCGGACGAAGAACGAATAATCATCCAGCACACCGGGTGCAAAACCGAAGAGCGGCTCGTTCTTCGGGACGAGATAATTGAGCGTGAGGGATCCCTGCAGGGGCCGATCCCACGGCATGTAATTTTCTTTGATTGTCGGTTCAACACCGCTCGTCACAAGGTCATACAACGCCTCGTTCGAGGCGGAGCTTTTTCCTGTGGCGATGGAGTACGAGCCAGACAGGGTCGCGCGGAAGTTGGTTTCAATCCGCTTATTATACTCGACTTCAATCCCTCGCGTGCGCGCATAGTCGGAATTAATATAGGTCGTGTATGAGCCGCTCGAAAAACGGACGCTCGTTGCCTGCACGCTGCGCGCCGTGATGTAGTCAAAAATGTCTTTGTAGTAGGCAGTGACTGTCAACACGTCGTTTTCGGTGATTTGATTGCGGAGTCCAAGCTCGTACGCCACCGTCGTTTCAGGGTTCAGGTTCGGATTCCCGATGGTCTGTTCGGTTGATTGAGCGCTGCTCGAAGCAAGTTTAGAATAGACGTATGTCGGCTGGGGCAGTTTTGAAAAATGGCCGTACGAGAAAAAGAGGCTCTGGTTATCCGAAACGGGATGCGAAATACCCAGCCGGGGGCT
>CAYYHS010000357.1:0-3620 GCA_964471785.1 uncultured Chitinophagaceae bacterium | reverse complement strand
AAATTGGGGAAGGGGTGAATATGCTCTCGTCTAGCCATTCTCAGAAAAGTCCAGGTACCGTACAACTTCAATGCTCGGCAGGAAATTCTCTGCCCAGAGCAAATTGTCCTTGCCAATTCTCCAATCTAGCCTTTTTTCTTTTCCGCGATCTCTTCAAGATCAACAGAGTTGTTCATCACTAGAAATCCTTTCGAGGGTAATCTATGAAAATGATCACGAGCACGAAGTCGGACTCGGTTTCTCCGTCTCAGAGAGGAGAGAATTCATGGAGCAAGACGAACCTGATAGCGAGAGTAACCCTGGTTTTTATTGCGGCTCTTCTGTTCGGTCAGGAGGTGCATGCAATCGGCCGAGTCTATGCCCGCTATCCGAATAACGCGAACAGTCCCATCTTCAACTTGAGGATCAAAGATCTGCACGCGGACGTGAAAATTCAGGATCAGCTTGCCGTTACGCACGTCGATCAGGAATTCGCGAACGACAACTCAAGCAGGCTTGAGGGATTTTATGTCTTTCAACTTCCTGATGGAGCTCAAGTCAATGAGATGTATCTCTGGATCAACGGAGTCCGCACGTCGTATGTGGTGAAGAAGAAGGAGGATGCGGTTGTCCGTTATGAAGAGATCGTCCAAAAGTTGAGGGACCCCGCTATTCTTGAAGACCTCGGTTCAAACACGTTTCAACTTGAAATATTCCCGTTCGATCCGAACAGCACGAGGCGGATCGAAATTGTCTATTCCCAGCCTCTCTCGTTTTTCAAGGGAAGCATCCAGTATACCTTTCCGCTCGACATGCACGACTATACGTCGCTGCCAATCCAGACGGTCAGCATCACCATCGACGTCCGCTCCCAGTTTGCCCTCACCGGTATCGAGACTTCCGTAGATCAGTTTCCGACCGCGGCGAAGGTCACGAAGATCGACAGCGCCCACTACACTGTCGAGTACGGTGTTGAAAACGTGGCGTTCTCGAAAGATTTCTTTATCAAATCGCAGTTTGCGGGTACGCCGCGCAAGATGTACACAATGACGTATTCGGCCCCCGATTCGCTAATGGAACAGCCGTACTTCGACCTTTGGATTACGACACCCGACACGCTGGTAAGCGATACGACCAAGCCGAAAGCAATAACATTTGTCGCCGACGTTTCTTCCAGCATGGATGGTTTGCGTCTCTCACAGCTTCGCGATGTGCTCTTATCGTTCATCGATTTGGTGAAAGAGGAAGACAAGTTCAACATTGTCGTATTCAGTACAACCGTCGCGTCGTTTCGCAGCGACCTTGTGCCGGCGACGACCCCTGCGCGGGATAGTGCGCGGGCCTTCATTTCAAAGCTGACAGCGCTCGGCTTAACGAACATTGAAGCGGCCATCCAAACCTCTCTTTCGCAATCGTACGTAAACCCGGCCCGATCGTCCGTCATTTTTCTTACCGACGGACAGGCGAGTTGGGGGGAAACGAATCCCGACTCGGTCGTGGCACGTTCGGTCCGGTGGAACCCGCTGCAGGTTCCCGTCTATACCGTCGGCGTCGGCGATGAGGCTGATTACTCCCTTCTCACGAAGCTTGCCCAAGCGAACGGCGGCGCCTTTACGAAGATCGCGGCAGACGACAGCATCTACCTTAAAGTGCAGGACCTTTACCGAAAAGTTATTCTTCCGCCGCTGAAAAACCTGGCAATGAACTATTCGGCTTTTGACGCATTTGATGTACACCCTGCAGTGATGCCGCCGCTCTACGCGGGTGATCAGCTGTTGCTGACAGGCCGATTCAGCAAGAACGGAACATACGCACTCTCGCTTACCGGGACCGTCGACGGCACGCCTTTTTCAGTCGTTGACAACGTGACCGTTACGGATGCAGACACCTCAATGCCGGCGATTGCCCGATATTGGGGGGCGAAGAAAATTCAAAGTCTGCTCGACCTCATCGCTTCAGTTGGAGAGCAAAAGGAAATTGTCGACCAGGTCATTGCGTTGAGCATCCGGTACAGCGTGCTCACGCCGTACACGGCATTTCTTGTGGTCGAGCCGCAGTTTGGCGGCGGCACTTCCGTAACCGACGATTCAAAAATTCCTGCCAAGTTCCTGTTGGAGCAGAACTATCCTAACCCGTTCAATCCAACCACGACGATACGATACTCGGTCCCCTCATCTCCTTCGGGCAAAAATTTCGTGATACTGGAAGTATTCGATCTACTGGGGAGACGAGTGCGAACGCTGGTGACGCGCTCAGAGTCGGCCGGTTCGCATGAAGTGATCTGGGACGGAAGAAACGATGTTGGAATGTCTCTCCCTTCGGGGCTCTACTTCTGTCGTCTCATCGCCGGAGGCGAAACAGCTGTCAGGTCGATGATGCTCTTAAAATAACTCAAACAGTGATATGGGCTTATCATGAGAAAACTCATTTGGACGTTGAAAATGTTTTTGCTTTTTGGGTCTGCAGGGCTGCTCGTTGCGGCGGACAAGTCGCAATTTGATATCCCTGAAACCAAAGTTCATCAAGGTCTTGCGAAGGGTTCCGCAACAGCCCTTTCGGGATGGAAAGTAACCGAGTCTGTGAGTGAAATTGCCGTGCTGTCTGGCGGATATTTTACGATCGGGACAACCGCCGGGACTACGACGAGTTCGCTCGATAACGACTGCGGTATACTCTTCGGACATCCATATGCCAAGACCTCGTACCCGTTTTTTCAGGTTGATGGCAAAGCCTGGCAGAAGCCCGAAGCGATGTTCCCTCCGGAATCGCTAAAGGCGACTGCGCAAGGAGACAGCGTCACCCTCGCATTTCTCGGGGATCCCTCGATGCAGATTCTGATTGTCTACCGCTTGATTAACCAAGGCCAGCAGATCCAGATCTCGTCGACCGTGACTAATACCGATGTGGTATCGCATGTCTTGGGACTAGGCTTCATGATAGATCCGGCTTTGGGTATACGGGGTGACGGCGTGCTTTCTGTTGGCGGCAGCGCTGTTTTGAGTGAATCGTGGATGAGCTCCGTTTCAATAGCGGGAAAGCAGATTCTTCTTTCGGAACGACGCGGCACACACGCCGGATTAAAATGCTCTCTAAACTTTTTCGACGGGTTTCCGAATACACTTGCAGCCGGTAATTGGGAAGAGTTGAGCTTTGCCAATGGACCCGGACCAACCGGTACATCGGGGCCGCCACGTATCTATGACCTCGTACTGAAAATGTACTGGGATCCAATCTCGGTCGCCGCGAAGGGAGAGCTTAAACGTTCATTCATTCTTTCTCTCGAAACTCCGGATTTCGGTTCGGGCCTTTTCACGAGGTGGGATGTCCCCACATTCCTCACAATAAGCAACGGGGTTATGTATCCAAACAGTCTTCCCACGACCGTCAGTGTATTCAATCAACACCCCGCTTCTGCGAGCGCCACCATTCACCTTGCTTTGAACAACATCGTCGCGAGTACGAGCGGCGACCGGACGCTCAACGTTCCTGCCGGAATCAGGGGCAACGCTTCCTTGCCGATTGGAATCTCCGAGGTCTATGAAGCCTCCGTTGAAGACCTCGTCCTTACGACGAGTGAAGCAGTTCAAGGAGGAGTCGATTCTCTCATTGTGCCCATGTTCATTCCGGCCACACCGATCTCC
>CAYYHS010000356.1:0-3627 GCA_964471785.1 uncultured Chitinophagaceae bacterium | reverse complement strand
TCCCATCCGGTACGACCAAGATTTCTATAGACCATTAGATTTCTTCCGTAGGATTATTCGCCCTTGTGAGTAAAGGCCGACTCAAAATATCTCAGTAAGTTATCCTTCTCTCAAGAGGGTGGAGACCGTATAACAACGAACACTTATGCTATTGTCATTCCCACCCCGCTTACGCGGGGTAAACTCCAGTGGGAATCCAGATCATATTTGCATTATGTGGATCCCCGCGTACGCGGGGATGACACCTCATTGTTTTTTTCAACAGGTCTCGATGCCTTCTGCAAAAAGGGGGGGGCCGGATGTCCCTCACACTAATTTCTATCTTATCGCACATCCGTCGCCAAACATCCGGCCCTTCGGGCAGCTTCCAGTCCAAGATCTGCATCCTCGAACACCTGGCACACATTCGCTGCAACCCCGATTCGTCTCGCTGCCTCGGTGAAAATATCCGGACTCGGCTTCGGCCGTATCCCGTCATCCGCTGTTACGATCACGTTAAAGTATTGAAGCACTCCGATAGCGCTCAGCTGAAATTCAACGTTCGCTTTCGTGCTTCCCGAAGCAACAGCCATCGGCAAACTATTTCTATATCGAAGTACGACATCGACGACGGGCTGAATCGGCTTGAGTTGATCAACACGGTGATGAAAATAATCATCTTTGAGCATGGCCGTCTGTCGGAAATCAAGCGAAGTTCCAAACTGGTCATTATACAGCAGGATGATCTCCTTGTCCGGCATTCCCTTCTTCGAATAGAAGTACGAATAATCCCATGCACCTCCCTGCGCGGTTACGGCGTGTTCCCATGCCAGCATATGCAGCGGCATCGAGTCGACAAGCGTCCCATCGCAATCAAAAATCAATCCCTCGACATGGTCGGGGACAAGAAACACTTTCTTCATCATCCAGGGTATTGCCGGTAGCTCAGGTCATTCCAACGAAGTTCCTTTTTGAAGTCGGAAAGTGTTGTCTTCTGGTCAATGACCAGCATTTCAACTCCCGAAATTTCGGCATAATCCTCAAGATACTCCGTGGTGATGGATTGGCTGAAAACGGTATGGTGCGCGCCCCCGGCGAGAATCCATGCGGTGACAGCAGTTTCAAAATTCGGTTTGGGAATCCACAACGCTCGTGCGACAGGAAGTTTGGGAAGAGGTTTTTCTGGAGGGATTGTTTCAACCTCGTTGACGATCAAGCGGAAGCGGCTTCCCATATCGACGAGGGTCGCATTGATCGCGGCACCGCCCGGAACGTTGAACACAAGCCGCGGAGGATCCGCTTTTCCGCCGATGGAGAGGGGATGAACTTCCAGCCTCGGCTTATCTGCCGCGATTGACTGGCATATCTCAAGCATATGAGCACCGAGAACCTGTTTGCGCAAAGGATCGAGATGATAAGTATAGTCCTCCATGAACGAGGTCCCTCCGTGCAATCCAACAGACATCGTCTTGACGGAGCGAAGCAACGCTGCGGTCTTCCAGTCGCCTTCGGCCCCGAACCCGTATCCATCCGACATCAATCGTTGGACGGAGAGGCCGGGTAATTGCTCGAGTCCATGCAAATCTTCAAAAGTCGTCGTGAAGGCTTTGAAGTTTCCTTCAGTTAAGAACCTCCTCAGCCCAAGTTCAATGCGCGCCGCTTCGCGGAGCGATTGATGCTTTATGCCCCCGCGCCGCATTGACGCGACAACCTCGTATTCATTTTCGTAGGTAGAGACTAACGAGTCGATCTCGCCATCACCTACCTTCTTCATCACTGCGACCAGATCTCCGACGCCGTATCCGTTGACAGAAAACCCAAACCGCAGTTCGGCCTCCACTTTGTCACCTTCCGTCACGGCAACGGAACGCATGTTATCACCGAACCGGGCAACTTTCATTCCTTGAGCGTCCCACCACGCGGCAGCCGCACGCGCCCAAACGCCGATTTTCTTCTGGACGGAGTCTTCTTCCCAAAAACCGACAACCACCTTTCGCGGCTTCTTCATTCTTGCCGTGATGAAACCAAATTCCCGCCCTCCATGCGCGGTCTGGTTAAGGTTCATGAAATCCATATCGATGGAGTTCCACGGGATGTCTCTGCCGAATTGCGTGTGAAGGTCGAGCAGCGGTTTCTGCAGAGCCTTGAGGCCCGCGATCCACATTTTTGCCGGGGAGAAGGTATGCATCCACGCAATAACACCGATGCATGTTCGCGCATTGTTCGCCTCAAGGCAAATGTTCAAGATCGCCTCGGGTGTCGTCAGAACCGGCTTAAAGACTATGGTGAAGGGAAGATGCGGAGACCGCGACAACCCCGCCACGAGTGCTTGCGAGTCCTGGTCTACTTGCCTGAGCGCTTCCGGTCCGTAGAGATGCTGACTTCCGGTGAGAAACCACACTTGCTGCTGCTTGAGATCTATCATATGTTATTTCCTCTTTCGATGTGGTCCACTCGGGACTCTTGATTTTATTTTTTCGGGCTGGCCATAGTAGGCCTCGGGGCCATGTTTGCGCAGATGGTGCTTGTTCAGGATATATTCAGGGAGCGGAGGAACATCATGATTGATGACAACAGAACGAAACGCCAGCGCGGCAACGCGTTCAAGAATCAGGCTGTTCTTTACTGCATCCCGGGCACTCTTCCCCCAGGTGAACGGTGCATGTCCGGCAATGAGGACAGCGGGAATCGCTAATGGATCGAGATCTTTGAATCGTTCGACAATAAGTCTGCCGGTGTTCAGTTCGTACTCATTGTCGACCTCATCTTTTGTAAGAAAGCGCGTGAGAGGAACGGCACCAAAAAATGCGTCGGCATGCGTCGTTCCATAACACTTTATTTCACGGCATGCTTGAGCAAACGATGTTGCAAACTCGCTATGCGTATGAGCGACACCTCCGATCGAGGGAAACGCCTTGTAGAGTTCGATATGAGTCGGGGTGTCGGATGAAGGACGCCCTTTGCCCTCGACGATTTTGCCGGAAAGATCGACGACTATCAGATCGTTCGCGCGAAGTTTCCGGTACTCAACTCCGCTCGGTTTAATCACAACGAGTCCATGGTCGCGCGAGATTCCGCTTGCATTCCCCCAGGTAAGGGTGACGAGATCGTACTTTTCGAGGTCAAGGTTCGCCTCTAACACCTCTTCCCTCAGCTGCCGCAAAGTCATCTGTTTCTCCGGACCGAATCGCGAAGGTCGAGCAGTTCTTTCATGACGTTATGCATGTCTCCGTTCCACTCTTTCGTGCCAAACCCGTCATGGAGCTGGCGGTATAAAGCGTATAGTTTCTGATAGACCAGATGGTTCGACGCGATCGGCGCAAAGGTTTTTCCCGTTCCGGTCATCCCCCGTTTTGCGTCCTCGATTGAATCATATCCTCCCCCTGCTTTTCCGGCGGCGACGGCCCCGAAGATTGCCGCTCCCAGGGCAGGAGTTTGACTGCTGCGAGATATTTTCATCGGTCGCCCCGTGACGTCGGCGTAGATCTGCATCAGCAGCGGGCTCTTCGCAGCAAGCCCTCCGCAATTCACTACTTCTGAAATTGAAACCCCGTACTCTTCGATCCGATCGATGATCGCCAACGCACCGTAGGCGGTAGCTTCCATCAACGCGCGGTAGATCTCATAGGGCGCCGTGTGCAGTGTCTG
>CAYYHS010000355.1:0-3632 GCA_964471785.1 uncultured Chitinophagaceae bacterium | reverse complement strand
AGACTCTAGTTTTACGAAAGATACTATCATTATCTGCTACAATTTTTTACCGTTTACATTTCAATCCAATTATAGGCATAAAGATTATGCTGCCCGGCATGATTCGACCATTAGCGGCAGGGGAGGAGTTGTCAGGACAAAGTCAACGACATCGCCGTTGAGCAACCTGTTTGGGAACGACCTTCAAAAGAGCGGTAGCATCTTCAGGGGGTTTACGGTAGGGACGAACCAAGATCTGACCGTCAACTCCGGGTTCCGTCTTCAATTTGCCGGGAAGTTGTCACCCGACGTAGAAATATTGGCTGCCCTGACCGACGAAAACACTCCCATCCAACCCGAGGGGAACACTCAGACGCTGCAAGAGTTGGATAACGTATTTGTGGAAGTGAGGAGCAACCATTACGAAGCGACATTGGGGGACTTTTATCTCGATGCAGGACAAGGTGAATTCAACCGGCTAAGCCGTAAGTTGCAGGGGGCCAAGGGAGTAGCTAGTTTCGATGAAGCTGGATTGTCCAACTCCGCGACGATTGTCGATGCCACTTCTCGCGGCAAATTTAATACGAACCAGTTTCCGGGGATCGAAGGAGTTCAAGGACCCTATCGGCTTTATGGGAAGAACAATGGAAATAACATCATTGTCATCGCCGGGACTGAAAAAGTCTATGTCGACGGAAACCTCATGACGAGGGGCGAGACGAATGACTATGCTATAGATTATTCAAGCGCCCAAATAACCTTCTCCTCCAGGAGGTTAATCACCGGCATCTCACGTATTGTGATCGACTTTCAATACACTGATCAATCCTATACCAGGAATTTTTTCGCCGTAGAAGAAGACTCAAAGGCCATTTCAGATCGCCTCAAATTCACAGTCTCTTACGCTCGGGAAGGAGATGACCCGAATTCCCCCATCGACATAAGTCTCAGCGACGACGACAAGAAGCTGCTTGCTCAGAGCGGGGGCAAGCCGGCGACACGTAACGGAGCAGACTCCGTAGGAGTTGATTCACTCGGATTCGGCCGTGGTCAATATGCGGCTGTGGACAGTACGATTGAGGGCCGCCCGGTCAGGTTTTATCGATTCGACCCAGGCACGCCCGAGGCACAGTTCAACGTTTCGTTCACTTATGTCGGCAATGGACTTGGCGACTATACGCATCAATTGCTCGGACAATACCTCTATGTCGGTCCTCGCGCAGGAGACTATCTTCCCATCGTCATACTTCCGGCACCTCAACTGCAGCAGGTCGCAGACGTTAACGCCAGCGTCCAGCCAATCAAGGATTTGATTGTCTCCGGGGAATTTGCCGGGAGCAGCCTCGATCCCAATAGATTTGCACAAGGAGATGCGATCTCCGGAGAAGCAATGAAGTTTTCGACAAGCTTTTCTCCAAAGGATGTAAAGATCGGGGGCAAGTCGATCGGTTCATTTAACCTCTCCTTGTCGGATCGCTACGTGAACAAAAATTTTAATCCCATCGATCGGGTCGATGAAGTTGAATTCGGCCGCAAGTGGAGTCTAGACAGTACGGTGAATATCCAACCTGCGTCAGAAGAAATTCGCGAAGCCGGACTCACATATAGTCCGGTAAAGTCGATTTCGGTGGGGGGATCTCTCGGTACAAATGATCATGGAACTCAGTTCTCTGCCGATCGTAGCGAGGCATTTTTTCGGATGGATGGGGATTCGCTCCCAAAAGTTGACTACACCATTGAAGACATCAAGAGCTCGCAAGCCTCTATCCCCGGCACCGACGATTGGGCGAGGCAAAAGGGGAGCGCGGAGTACACGCTCCATGGAATAACCCCCAGTTTTCGTTTCGAACGCGAGTTTCGATCGATACAAACCGACGTCGCGGATTCGCTCGACGCGGCCAGTTTTTCCTTTACTACACTTGCACCGAAATTGACATTGAAGGGAATTTACGGTATGAATTTCTCCTCCGAGCTGGAAGTGCGCGATAACGACGCACCATTGGCAGGGGATTTGAAACATCAATCGCAATCGGTAACCCAAACGTACGGATGGTCATTGCCCGAAACTCGGAATGTTTCTTCCTCGCTCGATATCGTTTTACGAAAGCTGACCTATCTTGATACATTCAGACTCTCGAACGGAGACGCTCAGACAATCTTGGTCCGGACTGAATCGCGCTACACTCCGCTGCAGCGCGGCGTCGATGTAGACGTGTACTACGAAGCGTCGACGGAACGGTCTGCGCAACTCCAGCGGGTGTTCTTCCAGGTCCAAAAAGGGGAGGGGCAATATATCTGGGTTGACGGAAACGGCAACGGAAAAGTTGATGTGACCGATGAAAGAGACTTTCAACTAGCGCGATTTGACGGCGACTATGTCATCATCACGGTCCCGACCGATCAGTTGTACCCGGTCATCGACGTAAAAACATCTACCCGTCTTCGCCTTTCACCGGCGAAATTCATCACGTCGCCTTCCGGGTGGGGTGAAAAAGCTCTCGCAGCATTATCGACAGAAAGCTATATTCGGATCGAAGAGAAGAGTTCTGACCCAGTGACACGTCAGATCTATCTTCTCGACATGAGCCATTTTCTTAACCCGGCGACGACCATTCTCGGCAGCCAGCTCTTTCAGCAAGATCTGTTCCTTTTCGAAAATCGCCCCGACTATTCCTTTCGCTTTCGTTATGTGCAGCGGATGGGGGACGGAACGTACAGCACCGGCGCGGAGCAGAACTATAATCGTGAAAGGTCGATGCGAGCCCGCTTCCAGTTCGAGCCGGAGGTTTCAAACGAGATCAACTACGCAAACAAGCAGGACAATCTTTTTGCCCCGACTGCGAGCGGCGAAACGCGGGTTATTAGTTCAGACGATATCAGTTCCGACTATTCGTATCGCCCGGAACAAAACGTGGAGGTCGGATTTAAGATTGAGGTGTCACGATCTGTAGACACGTATCTTCCCGGTCCCCTGGCGGCGGACTTGAACGGACAGTCTATTCGTACGGTCGTCTCTTTCAGGGGAGCGGGTCAAATTCGCTTCGATTTGTCACGTGAGGAAATTCTGCTTCAGAATAACACCCCTTTCACGGTCCTGCCGTTTGAACTGACGGGAGGAAGAGCTCAGGGGAAGACATTTCTTTGGGGAATTACGTTCGATTATAAATTAAGCAGTAATTTGCAGTCATCACTCCAATATACCGGACGTTCTGAGCCCACGCGAAATGTCATCCACACTGCGAAAGCGGAAGTGAGGGCCTTTTTCTGATCCGCACCAAACACATTTCGCCAGAGGGAATTTGGGCTTGAACAACGTGCAAGACGCATTTCCTGAAAAATCTTGTAGGATATATCGATTCTCGTAATCATCGGTTAAGGATGGCAGGCACCTTCTTAGAATCGTCAACGTCATACTTTCGTAGTGACTCATTTCATTAACTTCGAACTTCTCTTCGAATGTCATGCTGACGAAAGTCAGCATTTTTACTGAGGTCTGAGATTCTCAACGAATCGAGTCTTCGACCGGCTGGAGCTTACCACGCGAAAGCGGGGCCGGAATGAAGTGAAAAACCAAAGTGAGTCGCCGCCTAATTTTTGGTAGTGTATCAGTTTGAACAAGGGCATGTCATGCCCACGAAAGTGGGCATCCATTT
>CAYYHS010000354.1:0-3644 GCA_964471785.1 uncultured Chitinophagaceae bacterium | reverse complement strand
TGGCGTCGAACTTGGTTGCAGCGTTGACAAGCGCAGTTCTAATGGCGGGCCTCACTATGACTTCTTCATAGTTGAGCCCGATGTTGCTGTACACATTGTTTGCCTGCGACGGGGCTAAATGATACCAAACGCTGACGTCAAATTTCAGAATAAGTTGATCGCGGGAAAGTGTCGCAACGGCATCATCGCCGCTTTTATTCCCTTCGTTATGAACCGAAGACATGGTGTAATCTTTCGTTTGAATAGACATTTTATAGACATCCGTTAAGAAAAAGATCGGATGGATGCCGGCCGGCAGAGATTGCCCGCCAACATTTCCAAATGTCACCGGCACTCCAACGTATCCCGGTTCGATGATCGTAAAAGATTCAGAGATTAACGCTAAGAGAGCCAGCCCTAAACTTGCAACGCCGAGGTTCTTTAGTTTTACGGGAGAGGCGGCATCCCTTGCTTTCGACGTAAGCAGAGCGATGCCCAGGGCGACTAACACTAAAATTAACAGTGAGGTGGTCATGATGTTTTCCTTTTTGTTTTCTTATGGGGTTCGATATTACAATGCGCAGATTTCTTGAATACTCTTCATATGATATATCCGCGCACATCCTGTTGCCCCTTCTCAACTTTTGAGCGAAGAGCGACAGGCTAGGATCCGGAAGACACACCATAGACGGTGCGCAATACGGTAAAATGATGACGAATGTGGCCGGCCATGATAAATGTGAGAGCCCGCACAGAGACCGGGTTATTGCTCGCCGTACCCATCCGTTTCCATTCTGCATCTGTCAAGTGGCGAAGACAAGCAAGATTCGATTTTCGGAGCCACATGAGTTCTGCCGTGAGATCAGAGAGTGATCGTTCGTCGTAATGTGACTCGGCGACATACGCATTCTGATCGAGACTAGGCAGCGGAGCAGCCTCGCCCCGGCTGAAGCAAAACGCTCGATATCCAAAAACTCGCTCGCCATCCACCAGGTGCCCAAAGACTTCGCGGATACTCCACTTGCCCGCGGCGTATCGGTATTTCTCGCGGTCCGGCGGGATCGACCCTGCAATGTGTTCTATCTGTGCCAGCTGAGTCTCAAGGACTGCGAGCACGTCAGATTCGGGGACGAGCGATATGTATCGTGAATAGTACGGTACGAATTCACTTTCTGTCGGTCTGGACGCTATCAACGTCCGACCAGCCAATTCCATTATTGCCATGTTGATGTCGCCATAAGTAATTGTCCATGCTGCGCTTCGTGCGTTCTGGCAGGCCGCGGTATACCTGCAACGTGAATCCATTGGAGAGTCCTAGGTAAGAACATATGCGAAGGCAACGAAGTTCTTGCCCGCCACGGGACCCGGCTCTCAGCGCTATTCGCGCTCTACTTATCAGTATATTTTTTCAGTCCTGTCCTGATGAATTTGTTAAGACTTTGCTGTTCTACTCCGAAGAGATCCTCGATGGCCGCATAAAAGTCTTTGTCATCTGAGCCGTACGAGAGGAGTCGTTTGAGCGCCGGCAGGCCCCCTTTTCGCAAAGCCATTTCACAGAGCAATCCGCCGAACACGTACTTGGGGTCGGTAACGGCATCAAAATGCCAAAACCCCAGCAGGTTATTCAAATCCAGGTCCGGATGTTCTTCCAGGTATTGCTCTATCCGCTTCATATGCCAAGACAACTCGTGCCCTCTGGAACCTCCCAGCAATGCGGCGTATCCCTCGAGAAAGTAATTGTGGGCTTTGGGAAAGAGTGGGTTGACGTAAATGTGCACAAACTCATGAGGGTACCATTCATTTTGACCGGCCCCATATACTATACGATTTGCAATATCCGCCACTCCTCCTGTCCCTCTATTATATCCCTCGCCAACGTAGAAGTCAAACCCGCGCATCTTCATAATGTCGCTCAAGTCGTCGGATAGATAGAATTCGACAGGGAATGGTCTGACATCCCAAATCGTGGCGATCGAATCGACAAATGTGTTCATCCGCTCAGCGAGTCCCCGGTCAAAATGATGCGACGGCGGGAAGATGAATGTTATGCTTCCGACAGTTTCCCTTCGCCAAAGCCTTGTGTTGATCGACAACATGTTACAGAGTTTATATTTCCCATCCTCCCGAGCGGCACCTACCTGAGTTATGCAGAAAGGGCGACAGAAACCGGAATCCGTGACAGTGGCAAACAGCGTCCGAATGACAAAGACGCTGTCGATTTGCGAGATGCTCATGACGGTTGCTTTGTGGTGGGGGAGGAAATAATAGAAGCTTGGACTGAAGTACGCAGTGTTCAAAAGATCGAACTTCGAATAACGTTTCTTTTCTGAGCCAGCCCAGTATGGGTTATCGTAGCTGCTGTCGGGATGAGAATTAAGATAATTCCTCCAAAGAAGGACCGCTTGGGAAATTTCCGCATTGGCTGTGTCGATGTCGGGATTAACATAGAGGCCGATATGCAATACTTGTCCTGGAAGAGGGGCAAAACAGAGAACCAGAACAGCGATGATAAAGCTACTTTTCATAATGCCTCCAGTTCTGGAACGAGCGTTTACGTCGTGCCATAACTTCTCTACTCATGATGAAACTGTTAGTCTGCTCCATCTCGAAATAACCCTTGGGAGATGTCCCCATTTTCTTAGACGACATACGGCACAAGGGCTGCCACGCGTCGGCAGTAAGTCTCATACGGCTCGCCAAACTGGGCCCGCATCCATTTCTCTTCAAGCTTTAGTTTGTGCCAAAGCACGCCGAAGACAAGTGCCACGGCAACCATGCCGCGCCATTCGGCAAGGGCCACTGCAGAGCCAGCGAATGCCAATAGGAGCCCGGCATAAATGGGGTGACGAACCAATGTATAAGGGCCGCTCGTAATAAGTTCGTGATCCTTCTTGACGGTGACTTCCTGGCTCCAGTTTCTTCCAAGGTAATTCCGGGACCAGATGCTAAAAAGAAAACCACTCGCAGCAATTGCCGAGCCACTCAAGAAGGATGCGTCACCAGGCGAAAGAAATCGCTCGTTCAGTAACGGAAGTGGAATACGCGGGAGCCAGAGAAGCGCTACTGCACAAAGGATTGAAACAAGGCGCGTAATGCGGGACGGGGCGGATTCGCTCCGCTCGGTTACTTTAACATTCTTCGACATCGCCCACCAATAGGCCCCGTAGCTAAACCACATTGCCGGGAAAAGATAGGGATAGAGAAGTGACATGAGTACTCCGTTGGAATCCGAGGGTTCGAAATGTGTTGCGGCGTATGCGTCAACGGGGAACGTCGACCCTCCCGGCGCTTTTAGGCACGCAAGACTCCCGCGACGACCCTGTTCAATCAATTCTCGCTATCTCTTACGAAGGAAGAAATTCATTTTCTTTGTAAGGAGTGACTGGTTGGAACGCGCAAGACGAGATGTACGAATAGAAGTCTGGCGTCATTTCTCGTCGGCTACTCGGCACATCTATTCTATTTCAATATCGTATTTGTCCAAGAGCCCTGCAATCCCCACATTTGAAAACTTCGCTTTTTTTATTCGATTTCTTTCCGGATCGATTGAATAGTTATAGGATGTTCGAAAATCAACCTTATCTAATATTGTCCTTTGAAAGATGGCCTTCGCGAGATCGCAATTATCAAAGAGTGAGCCGCTTAAATCGCATTCAGTAAAATCA
>CAYYHS010000353.1:0-3659 GCA_964471785.1 uncultured Chitinophagaceae bacterium | reverse complement strand
TCTGTTCGAACGGAAGGTCGATGTTGATCCCCACCGAAGCGCCTCCCGCTTCTTTCGACCCTTTGTTGGCCGCTTCCATGATCCCGGGTCCCCCGCCGGAAATAATTCCATATCCGTTCTGCACGAACTCTTTAGCAACATTTTCAGCCATCGTGTAGTACGGCGAGCCGGGTTTCGTTCTTGCAGAACCGAATATCGTGACACATGGGCCAAGCCGGGAAAAGGCCTGAAAGCCCTCGACGAATTCGGACATAACCCGGAATACGCGCCATATGTCCTCTTGTGTCTTTAGCAGTTGATCGAGTTTCTTATCCTGGATAATGTCATGCTCTGTTCTGATCGGTGCCATGATGCGTTTCCTTTTCGGATTAGGTGCCCGTCGTGTATCGTCGCTTGATAAAATTATTGAGGATCACTTTGCCCGATTGTGTCGCTATGGATTCGGGATGAAACTGTACGCCGAATACCTGAGAGGTTTTATGTCGAACGCCCATGATGATATTGTCGTCGGTCCACGCCGTGACCTCTAATTCCTTCGGCAGAGATTCCCGTTCGATAACAAGGGAGTGGTAGCGTGCGGCAATAAACTTGTTGGATACATCCCTGAAAATTCCTTCACCGTTGTGATTGATGGTGGAAACTTTTCCGTGCACAACTTTTGGGGCCTTGATCACGCTGCCGCCGAATGCTTGTCCGATCGCCTGATGTCCCAGGCATACGCCAAGGATCGGGATGACCGTGTTCAACTCCCGGATCAGTCCGAGACAAATGCCGGCTTCGTTCGGAGTGCATGGGCCCGGCGAAATGACAATGCTGTCGGGATTCATTTTCCTGACATCGGACACAGTGATCGCGTCGTTTCGGACCACGCGAACTTCGGCGCCTAGTTCTCCAAGATATTGCACGAGATTGAACGTGAAAGAATCATAGTTGTCAATCAGAAGAACCATACTTCAGTCTTTCCGTGATTGAAGTTTTTGAACGGCTGAAAGCGTTGCGGCGACTTTGTCCAGCGATTCCTGATACTCCTTTTCCGGCACGGAGTCATACACGATGCCCCCGCCGGCTTGGAAGTAGGCCATTTCATCTTTGACAACGATTGTTCGTATCGCGATGCACGAATCGAGGTTGCCGGAGAAATCGAGATAACCGATCGCACCGCCGTAGATGCCGCGTCTGGCCGGCTCAATTTCGGATATGATTTCCATGGCTCTTATTTTCGGCGCACCGCTCAGCGTGCCGGCCGGGAAGCAGGAATAAAGAGCGTCGACAGCTGTCATTCCCTTGCGAAGTTTGCCTCGGACGTTTGAGACAATATGCATCACGTGCGAGTACTTTTCGATGGTCATGAATTGGTTAACTTCGACGGTTCCGTATTCACTGATCCGTCCTATATCGTTCCGCCCGAGGTCCACAAGCATAAGGTGCTCAGCGCACTCCTTCTCATCCGAGAGGAGTTCTTTTTCCAGCCGAGTGTCCTCTTCGGGCGTTGTGCCGCGTCGCCGGGTGCCGGCGATAGGCCGGGTCTCGACGACACCGTTATCGAGCCGCACGAGCAGCTCCGGGGAGGAGCCAATGATTCTCAGCTCTTCCATTTTCAGAAAATAAAGATACGGAGAAGGATTCACCATTCTCAGCATTCGATACAAGTCGAACGGCTCGCCTTTGAACTTCATCTCCATTCGTTGGGACAGGACGACTTGAAAAATGTCTCCCTCAAGGATGTATTCCTTTGCCCGCTGCACTCCCGAGAGAAACTCTCCCTTGCTTATCAGATAATGTACAGTACTATCAGTCTCCGGAGATCCCAGCGAAACACCGATAGGTTTCTTGATGATTCCCTTAATCCGATGTACCTCCACGATCGCCTTATTGTACTCTTCAAGTAGTTGTGCCTCGTTTGCGCCTTCCGGGATATACGCGTTGGCAATTGCAGAGACATTTCGCTTTACCGCATCGAAGACGAGCAAGGTGTCGAAAAACATCAACGTTGCATCGTTGATGTTCAATTGGTCCAGGGATGCCGAGGGTATGCGCTCGACAAGTTGGATAGTTTCATATCCGAAATATCCGACTGCGCCGCCGGTAAATCGCGGGAGGCCGTCGATTTGAACGGTCCTGCAATGTGCAAGAATCTTCTTCAGTGCTTCAAGGGGATGCATTGAAGAGTCGACGAGCTTCGGCAAGACCTGAACATCAGGATGACGCGGTTTTATAGTGAACGAAGAACCGCGAATTTCAAAAACCATGAAAGGGTTATAGCCAAGAAAAGTGTAGCGCCCGATCTTTTCTCCCCCTTCAACACTTTCGAGCAAAAATGAGTACGGACTCTCGTCCTTTAGTTTCAGGTAGACGGAGACCGGCGTTTCGGTGTCGGCCATCAGCACTTCATGGATAGGGATAATGTTCCCTTGACGCGCGAGCTTTTTGAATTCTTCAAACGTGGTCATCATTCATCACACTGTGATCGTCGGCCATTGAATAATGCAGTCCTTCCCCTCCAACTTCTGCACGAGCTTCCGGAATGTTTCGGGCACGCTCATGGGTGCGTTGGTTCTCTCATCAAGCCACACATGGACGGCGACGTTTTCGGCAAACACTTCATTCGATACCCCGTGCTCGAGAAGCCCTTCGAAAACAAAGCTTGTATTTTTGATGAGAGAAATCCTCGAGTAGACTGTCAGCGTGTCTCCGAATTGTGCCGGTTTCCGGTAGTCAATTTCATTACGGGCAAGGACGACTTTCGACTCGTGGTTGATGGAGTTGATGTCGACCTTTGCTCCGATTGTATTCAGATAATCGATTCTCCCTACTTCGAAATAATGAAGATAGACGGCGTTATGGACCACTCCCTGCCAATCGATCTCATAATTCCGGACCGCAAGCGTCGTCCGATGGTGAAAGAATTCCCTGTTCATGCTCAACTCAGCAAAGTATGGAATATCTCGGCTGCTTGCTTTACCTGTTCCATTGAAACGTCGAGATGCGTCACAGCGCGGACGCTTGTATATGAACCAAGAGTCAGAAGAACTCCCTTGGATTTGAGAAGGGAAATGATGTCATCGGGCCGTTTGCCTGTTTTCTCGATATCGATGATAATGATGTTCGTTTGGACCGCTTCAGCGTCGATACGGACGTTTGGCAACGAGGAAATTCTTTCGGCGAACACCCGTGCCTTTTGATGATCTTCCTTCAGCCGCTCGACATGATGTTCGAGCGCATAGAGCGCCCCCGCAGCGATAATTCCGGCTTGCCTCATTCCCCCTCCAAAAACTTTGCGCCATTTGTGAACCCGTTCGATAATGGCAGAATTTGCGACAACGGCAGAGCCGACCGGAGCGCCAAGCCCTTTGGAAAAGCAGACCGAGACGGAGTCAAAGTACTGTGCATACTCTCTGGGATGAATGCCGGATGCCACCCACGCATTCCAGAGGCGGGCACCGTCCAAGTGCATTGCCAGGTCGTGAGCCCGGGCGTATGCAGAAATCTTCTTGATCTCATCGAGCGGATAGATTGTCCCTCCCGCGCGATTGTGAGTATTCTCGAGGCAGATCATTCGCGATCGCGGCATGTAGTATACCTTCGGCCTCATTGCGGCCTCCAGCTGATCGGCCCGGATGACGCCGCGAACTCCGGGAATCGTTTTGACCTGCACCGAG
>CAYYHS010000352.1:0-3659 GCA_964471785.1 uncultured Chitinophagaceae bacterium | reverse complement strand
ACTGTCTCCACAGATATTGAACTTTTATAAAGAACTGCCGTTCGGTTTGTTCGAAACCATACGGGCTGTCAAAATCGGATAGATTGTGCGTTGATCCTGCGTAACAGATCGTAAAGGGGTTTAGCTTGTAGCTCAACAGAGGATCGATTTCAACCGTTCTGCTGAACTCATCGTACTGTCCGATAAGCCGGAAGAACACGTCGGAACTGAACTGGTAAATGCCAGTGGCTCTCGTAATATAGCCATCATAAAAAAGCTCCGAGGTCGCGAGGTCCGACAACCGGGAACGGGAGTACGACAGATCAAGCTCTAACTGCGATGTCGGTTTTAGCGTTACCGTCGTAGAGATATTGTGGCCGTACCCCGGAAGAGCTAATTCGCGATCGATGAACCTTCCCAGCGAAATGTCGAAGTACAGGGAAAGATATGATGCCGGAGAAGAATTGATCTGCATTTCGCCGCGGTTAATCTTGTTGAAGCGGACGCTGTGATACAATTCCTCATTGTACGGCAAGAACCACAAATTGAAGCTTGTCTGGCTCTTAAACCCCAAATATATTCCAGCTGCCGTCCACCGCTGCTTGCGCGCATCGACGTAATTGAACTGCAGGTTGTTTTCCATCCACACCTGGCCCTGATCAATAATAGAATTCAAAGGATAGAAACTATAGTAATTCTGCAGATCGATCATGCGCAGGTCATTGCTCGTGATAAATCCATTCTCAGCCTGGAATGTCGGCGAAATATCCTGATACGTCAGGTTGGCGCTGTAATTTCTCGCGTCGCGGCGGAACTGAGCATAGAGAGCCGTACCATTGTATGATTGTCCGTCGAATCCGGGAGTGTACTGGGTGGTGCCGAAGTGACTGTCGTCGGAATAGACGGAAGGGTCATTGATCTCTTTCGTATTGGATGCCAACAACTGTCCCCGGATCGAGTAGTTGGGATCGAGATAAAGATTCCAGTCTACCCCACCCGTGTAGTTGTGGGCGTCGGAGAAATTTCTTGCGGTGCCAAGAGCGCCGATAAATGATTGGGTCCCAAAATCATATTTAGCCCGCAGAATATTTGAGTACGATTGCAGAGATGTTTCTGCAGAACCGCTCCCCTCTTCGCCGGCAATCGTAAAAGGAGAATTCCTATCGCTCGCTGTAAGATACGCGATCGTAAGTCCATCGGACTTCTCGATGAGTTTTGCAGCGCCGAGAGGGTTGTTGATCATACGCGAATAAAAATCCGTTAACTGAGTGTTAAAGATATCTGCGCCGTCTAAGAAGAATGGCCGTTTCTCGGGATAGTAGATCGCGTAATTCGAGTTGACGCTGATCTGTGTCGCATCCGATTCAACCTGACTGAAATCCGGATTGATCACGGCTTCTGCAAACAAGCTCGGGTTCGGCGAAAATTTTACGCCGCCGCCAACTCTTCCATGAACCTTGTCATTGTTGAACGCCGAGGTCGGGTCTTGTGCGTTGGTTAAGCTCCCGGACTGAAACCCCATTGCGTACGGAAGAATCTCCAGCGTCCCCGTCGATTCAAGATCTTTTACTCCCTGCAACGTCCCTCCCTGGCAAATTGAGCATGGATTATTTCTGTCGAATGGCGTCCATGAAAACTGCTGCCGGCTTGCTCTCGGGAAGTTTCTGATGATCATCACCGACCAATCCTGAAGATTCTTGGAGGGAAAATGAATGCTCTTGAACGGTACGGCCATTTCGACGACATAGCCCGTATCATTGATTGACGCTTTCGAATACCAGACCGCATCCCAGCTTGCATCTTCGTTCCCTCCCGTCCTCATCAGGTCGCCCTGTATTCCGTACGGATTCACAACGAATTCGTACGCCCGTTGATTGTCTTCGTATGTATCGATAGCAACGAAGACAAAATCGTCCCCAAAATTATTATCTCTGTCGGAAATATGAGCACGGATTGCCGAGGGCGCACTATCGGCGCAAATAAATCCGAAATACATGAACCGTGAATTGTACAGCATCTTCACGTAGGTCCGCTGCGATGCAGGGGTGTTTTCTCCAGGTGTGATTTCAAATGGGCATTCAACAGTAGGGGCCAACAACCACTGCGGGTCAGTCATTTTTCCGGTTAGCTCAATGTCGGCTTGAATCTTGACGGCGGGAACTGAATAACTCTTTTGGTTCTTGGTAAGGTCTTGTGCGGAAGCCCCAACAATACTTACGAGAAAAGCCGGAAGTACAAGAGCGTTAACAAGTCTCAATTTTGCTCCCAATATTATTCCCTTGGATACGGCAAAAAATGGGGAAGGTTACGTCAAAAATCCGACTCTGAGACGAATGTTTTGCGTTAGTCACGATGAAAAACGCAGCGATATCTGCCGATATGAGGCGGTTTGAAAGTTACTAAAATCTTATATTGCACCATCTTTTCGAGGAGACTTCAGGCATCAGCATTTCAGAGAAAATCCAGGCGATGGAGTCCAATTCCATCAATCCGAGTTTTTATTAGAGTGTAGACCAAGAGATTTTTAGGATTATTGAAACGCAAAACGGAAGGGTTTAAAGTATGGATGAATACGCATTAATTATGAGGCACGAAGACGGCCGTAAAGTTGCCTCCCCGGAACAAATAGAGATTTGGATGAAGCAAACAATGGACTGGATCGGCGGTATTGCGGCCCAAAATAAGTTCAGCAGCGGCACCGGCTTACCTTTTGAGGATGCCAGGGTCGTACGATCAAACAAATTAGTGACAAACGGACCGTTTGGTGATATCAAAGAAACGATCGGCGGGTTCATTATTGTTAAAGCCAACTCAGTTGATGAAGCGGTTGAATTTGCAAAGGGCTGCCCCGTTTTACAGGGTGAGGGAAACAGTGTAGAAGTAAGAAAAATCGCCAGGAAATAAACCTTCCGCAACTCTTCGCAGAGCATACACAAAAAAATATCCTCTCTTCTTATGGATAGCGGAGAAGTGATCCATCATCTATTCAGGACAGAATGCAGAAAAATAGCATCTGTCCTTTGCAGGCGATTTGGGTTTGATCATATCGAGACCGCCGAAGATTTCGCGAGTGACACTTTTCTTACGGCAGCATAATCGTGGGGGCCCAACTGTATTCCGCAAAACCCAACTGCCTGGCTTTGCAGCGCGGCAAAGAACAAAGCGAAGAATTATCTACGTTTCTGGGCAATATCTTGACCAAACCATGCCGTCGACTCATAAATTGCGAACCTTCCTCTTCATTCTTCTCACACCATGCATAGTCAATACTACCACCGCCCAGTGGAAACAAACCAACGGATTATGCAAGGAACAAATCAGCAGTTTCGCCATGATTCCCGATGGGGAGGGTGGAATGCGACTATTCATCGGCAGTTATCTTGGAGGTGTATTCCTCTCTTCCGACCACGGAGGTACCTGGATCGCAACCAGTGAAGGTTTGAACTCTCCCGGTTGAATTAGTGTCAGTTGTGCGGCTGCATCAACTCGCCCCACACATTCACCTCCGGGACTTCTATATTGTCCACCCGCAGCAGTCTTGGGTAGTGGGGTCTTTTGGATGAATAACCGGAATTAAGCTAAGAAGAGCTCACGGACCCTTCGACTCAGCCGCGACGAGTCATCTTGAGCAAGCGGAGCGCGTCGAAGGATGACGTCGCGTCTTCGCTCAGGGTGACTCT
>CAYYHS010000351.1:0-3665 GCA_964471785.1 uncultured Chitinophagaceae bacterium | reverse complement strand
CATTCTCCAGCACGCCGACTTCCTGACCAAGCGTGTTCATGATCACGATCTTGACATTGCAGCGGTTAGGCAAAGTGTACCTAATCCTGGTAGAGGGATTGAATGGATTGGGATAGTTCTGAGAGAGAGAATATTTCTCCGGCACACCGACCCCCTTGTCTTTCTGAACACCTGATAATGTAGAGAAGCCGTTGTAGAGTGCCATCTGAACAGAGTCATCATATCTCCTGAGGATCGTAATACTGCTGAGCGGATCGGTACCTTGTCCGATGACAAAGGCTATAAACACTTCTTGCGTGTCGCCAGGCTGGAGCGTAAATGGGCCCGAAGCGAGCAATTCACGGGTATCCGCTGGGCCGGCTTCAAACGACGCCAGCCAACCGGTTCCCGTGACGGGATCACCGGGATCAACGAACTTGCTTGGATGCCCATTGGGATCTCTGAACGGCGCTCCGCTTTGACCGATATACCCGTTTAATAAATTGTAGGCTTGGCGTGTATAGTCTGAGTTGCCGAGCGGCGGATCATTATAGACCCCTCCTCCGTTGATGAACTTGGTAAAAGCAGTCATCGGCAAATTTCTGTAGCCCTTCAGCCATTTCCCGTTGACGATCGCACTGTCGGTCGGCGTCCCCGGAACCATTGGACCTTCAATGAAATCATAACCGGCAGCCGGACATGCGGCGCCGTACACCGCATCGACAGATCCTTCATTGTATGTATAGCCTAGACTCCTTGCCGTATCGCATCCGGTATAATCGTCTCCATAATCGCCTAGGTCGGTGTCTGAGAAAAATCCGATGAATGTGCTGTCGTACGTGATTGTGCTTTTGTTGATGATGTTCATGCCCATGAAAATTGTATTGCTGATCGCTTCACTCTCATTAGAACCAAAGAAATAGTTGTGCACTTCAAGACCCATGGGCGTCGTCCTGCCGGTTGAGGCATGACCACTAAGATTGAGATCGTTCATCACCCAGTACGCCGCCTGGTCGCCGAAGATTCGGGGTTTGCCGTCCGGCGTCAAGGGGGCACCAGGTACCGCGCCGCTTGCCCACAATTCGTAAGTGGGATCGGATGAGGCTGTCGATCTTGAAAGTGTCATGATGTTCCAAGCCGGGTTCGCAGGATCCCCAGCGATGGACGGAATCGTCGTGGTATCTCCGTTATAGGTTCCCATGATAGGTCCCGGTTGGAACTCGGTCCTGTATTGACACACGGATGAATGCAGTTGTCCGTCCAATGAACTTCTGCCGATAATCCACAGACCCGCAGAGAAGACGGGAGTATTTCTAGAGTCTTTAGGCCAGAAGAGGCCCGCATTGCTGCCGAGAGGAGTTCCGCCGAAGAAGATGTTTGTGCCGGAACAAGCCAGCGCATTGACGACGTACGTATCTGTCAAACCCGAACCGACGATCGCCCAGCTATCACCGTTGTCGCTTGAGCGAAAAACATTGCCGTTAGTTCCTGCAAAAATGTACGACCCGGAGGCGCCTAGACATGTGACACTTATCGGCAGTCCTGAATTTGCCGCCGCCCAACTTACCCCGTTATTTGTCGATCGAAAGACACCGCTGCCGAAAGTGCCGGCGAAAAGAGTGGCGCCCGAAAAAACAAGTGACGAGATATAGTTGCTATTCATTTCCGACCCCGCTGCCGTCCAACTTACTCCGTTGTCAGTGGAAAGAAATACGCCGTTCCCACTAGTTCCTGCAAAGAGATTCGTTGTACCTGACCCTCCGGATGTTGAGGAGACAGCGAACGCATCGACAGAAGTATTCGACGGCAATCCTGAGGTGATTGCCGTCCAAGAAGTACCGTTGTCGGTTGAAAGGAATATACCGGCTCCGGTGGTCCCTGCCAGGAGATACGTGGCACCCGTGCCTCCGGAAGAATAGGCGAGAAGAGAACGAACACTTCGCCTCGTTAGTCCCGCGTTGACTGCCGTCCAGCTAGTGCCATTGTTTGTGGAAAGAAAAACACCGCCGGTGTCAGTCCCGGCAAAAAGATTCGTCCCGCCAGAGCCCTCGGAGACGGCGAGCGAGCGCACAACCGTATTTGGGGGCAAACCGGAATTGACCGCCGTCCAGAGGGTACCATTGTCGGTGGAGAGAAAAACGCCGGAGCCATAAGTCCCTGCGAAGAGATCGTAAACGCCGGTCACTCCGGCGACGGGGGAGACAGCCAAGGCAAAGACATTCGTGTTCGTCAATCCTGAATCGACTCTCGTCCAGCTCAACCCGTTATCGACTGAGAGGAACACGCCTCCTTTCATGTTTGGATCATTTGCACTGCTGAAAAGCAAACCGTTGCTTTGAAGGTTTGCTTCGACATTGTTGGGTGTAAAAACGGTTGTCGATGGAGTGCTGTTCGTTTTGTCAAGGACCATTTTCCCGCGGGAGTGTTCCCGACCGGAATCTCCAGCCCCGAGAGTATCAGTAAAGGAAAACAGGACAAGGCATACAATGGAGATACCAAACATTCGAGGAAAAATTGATGGAGATATTTTCATTGCAATCTTCCTTATGATGTGGAATGGGTGCTACAATATTCCGCGGTCGTCCGTCGATCAAAACAAGAAAGCCTCTGCCAGCTTTCGCCAACAGAGGCTTCTACATTCTCTTCACCCTAAGTTCCCCGCAGATAGGAGTCCCCGTTGGGGCCGGGGTCAATGTGTCTGAGAAAATATGGGATAATTTTCAGGGATTGTCAATCGAACACTCAAGGCAGTAGTGTCCTTATTTGCCTTTTGAAAGAAAATCCCGAAAAGTCATCCTGAGCGAAGTCGAAGGATATTTAAGCCGTTTGTCATGGTTCGACGGAGTGTATCCCGCTGCAAGCGGGGCTCACCATGATTTCACAAGCAAATCAGGACACTTCCCTCAAGGCCATAACCTTCGAGAGACACACGCAAGAGCTGATTGCGTCCGCTGCGCATGTCGCTGTTCTACTTCAATATCATGTTCGAAACCATCTCGACAATTTCAAAAGGTTTATACGGCTTCTTGATAAAGCCATGCGGACGAAGATTTCCGAAGCCCGACTTCATTTCCTCTTCTGTGTAGCCGGAAGAGAGGATGACCTTGACGTTCCGATCAATCTTTAACAATTCTTCGAACGCCGCTTTGCCGTCCATGCCGGGCATGGAAAAGTCAAGAATCACGGCGGCAATACTCTGTCGATGTCCGCGATACAACTCTATTCCTTCGACAGGATTCAATGCCTCGATCACTTTGAAATTCGCATCGGTGAAGATATCCCTCAACAATTCGACGATGGACGGTTCGTCGTCGATCACGAGAACAGTTTTTCCTTTTCCGTTGACAACAGTTTTCGCCTTGATCTTCGGCGTGCCGGTCGCCGGCGGTGCATCCACTAGGGGGAACACTATCTCAAACTCCGATCCTTCTCCTTCTTTGCTCTCGATCCGCAAGCCGCCCTGGTGTCCACGGACAATGCCGAGAACCGCGGCAAGCCCAAGTCCACGACCGGTGAATTTGGTGCTAAAAAATGGGTCAAAAATGCGGGGCAACACCTCCGGTTTTATCCCGCCTCCTGTGTCGTGCACTCGCAGGAAGGCATAGCTGCCCGGTCGAAGCGGAGTATTGGTGTATTTCCAGTACTCCGTGTCATTCCCCCTGAGTTCAATCGTTCCTGAACGAACG
>CAYYHS010000350.1:0-3674 GCA_964471785.1 uncultured Chitinophagaceae bacterium | reverse complement strand
GGTCTGGATCAACGACACCGACTGGAGCGTGAGAAAGCTCGAATACTTCGACATGAACGAAACACACACATCGTATTCTCTTACGGGAGTCCGTTTCAATCAGGGGGTTCCCAACGAGCGTTTCTCCTTCGCGGTTCCCGACCACGTGGGGGTCGTCGACCTTCGTCCCACCGAGCACACAGACTCTCACAAGTGACCGCGCGCAGTTCATGAAAAACGTCAACACTTATATTCGGTACGGCGTTAGTTTCATCGTTATGGCGCTCTTTATGTTCCTGGCCTTTCGCGGCAAGGATTTTGGCGCCATCTGGGCTTGCCTCTCGAACGTTCACTGGACATGGGTTGCCTATCTTGTTGTCGGCGGCATCCTCAGTCACCTCGCACGGGCGTGGCGGTGGCAGTATCTTCTCGCCCCGATCAAGGAAAATGTCACACTGCGGAATTCATTCTCGGCGGTGATGATCGGTTATATGGTAAACAACTTTCTCCCCCGGGTGGGGGAAGTCGTGCGGCCCTACACTCTCGGCAGGCTGGAGAACATTTCAAAGACAGCCGCGTTTGGAACGGTCATCATCGAGCGGATCATCGATGTCATCACATTTTTCTCCATTCTGCTCGCCGTCATGTTTCTTTATTCGGATTCTTTCGTGGAGCTTTTTCCCTCTTTTGCCTCGATGGAACCGTTCTTTCTCGCCGGCTCGGTGATCGCGCTCATGCTGTTCGTTCTTCTCTTCTTCAAAGCAGCATTCTTCTTCTCCCTCTTGAAGAAGCTGCTTGTGATTCTTCCCGAAAAAGGACGTTTGAAGTTTAACGAGCTGTTTGATTCGTTCCTCACCGGGTTTGCCGTCGCGAAACGGCCGGGCCAGTTCTTGATGATTATCGTGACGAGCTATCTCATCCAGGGATTGTACCTCCTCTTGATGTATATTCCGTTCTTTGCGTTCGACAAGATGGCGGGACACTCGCTTGACTTCGGCTCGGCGACAGTGCTCCTCGTTGTGTCCACCGTTGCATTCGCCTTCCCGACCCCGAGCGGATTCGGGACGTATCATTCGTTCACATCATTCGCACTGACGAGACTCTACCATATCGACGGCGTGACCGCACTGAGTTACTCGATCCTCACACACGAAGTCGGTGTTATGTTGACGATGGTCATAGGGCTCTACTACTTTTTCAGAGATCATATTAGAGTCGGAGAGATGGTGGAGGAAGGATCATGACATTAGGCCCAATAGCATTAAGGTGTACAGTATGAAGCAAGTTACCCAGGAAATGAAAAAAGGGAAAATGCAGGTCGAAGATGTTCCGTCGCCGGCTCTTCGGAGCGGCGGGGTCATCGTGCGGAACGAGTTTTCTCTCATCAGCGCCGGGACAGAACGAAACACCGTAGAGAAACGAAAAGGGAGCCTTCTCTCCAAGGCGAGGTCGAACCCCGACCAGGTGAAGCTCGTCCTCGACCAGATTAAGCAACAAGGTGTGTGGAGCGTCTATAAGAAAGTAATGTCGAAGCTGGAAGCCTACAACCCGCTCGGTTACAGCACCGCCGGCACAGTCATCGCCGTTGCACAGGATGTCGATGAATTTGTCGTCGGGGATCGCGTGGCGAGCGGAGGCAATTCCGCCAATCATGCCGAGGTTTCTTTCATCCCGAAAAATCTCTGCGTGAAAGTTCCGTCGGATGTCTCGATGGCGGAGGCTGCGTATACGACAGTCGGAGCAATCGCACTTCAGGGAGTTCGGCTTGCGCTGCCCACGTTGGGAGAGACGATTGTTGTGATCGGCCTTGGGTTGGTCGGACAACTTACTATCCAGATCTTGAAGGCCGCTGGTTGTTCGGTCATAGGGATCGATCTCGATCCCTGGTCGGTAGCGCTGGCAAAATCGCTCGGCGCCGATGCGGCATTCCGGCGTTCGTCTTCCGGGCTCATCTCCGATGTTCAGTCCAGGACGCGCGGTCTCGGTGCGGATGCGGTCATCATCACGGCGGCGACAAAAAGCAACGACCCGATACTGCTCGCCGGTGACGTGGCCCGCGACAAGGCGCGCGTTGTCCTTGTGGGAGATGTTGGAATCACCTTGCCGAGATCGACCTATTATGCGAAGGAATTGGACTTCAAGATCTCGCGTTCGTACGGCCCGGGGAGGTACGATAAGCTCTATGAAGAGAAAGGCCAGGATTACCCCGTCGGCTACGTGCGGTGGACGGAGAAGAGGAACATGGAGGAGTTTGTGCGGCTTCTCAGTGAGAAGAAAGTAGATGTGAAGCCATTGACAACTCATACATTTCCAATTTCCGATGCCATTGAAGCCTATCGCCTTATATCGGGCAAGCGCCGGGAACGTTATATCGGCGTTCTGCTGGCATATCCCCACACGAAGACGCCGACCCCGGCAAGCGTTACCGTATCGGCTCCGCATGAGCTCCCGGGATTGCTTTCAGTCGGTTTTATCGGGGCGGGGAATTTTGCTCAATCGTCGCTCCTGCCGTATATCGATTCGAAGAAAGTCGCGCTGAAAGCTGTTTGCACCTCCAACGGACTGAATGCCAAAAATGCAGCACGCAAGTTCGGTTTTGAACTTGCATCGACGGATCCGAAAGAGATTTATGCCTCGAAGAGCATCGACACGGTGTTCATCGCAACGCGTCACAATCTCCATGCATCCCTCTGCGTTCAGGCTATCAAGAATCACAAACATGTGTTCGTCGAAAAGCCCCTGGCCCTCAACGATGAGGAACTCACGCGGATCGTCAACGCGCATGACGCCGCAAAAAAGCAATCTCATTTGCGATTCATGGTTGGATTCAACCGAAGGTTCGCCTCCTCTGTCCGGCGGGCAAAGGAATTCTTTGCCGACATCGACGAGCCGATGCTCGTGATGTACCGGATTAATGCCGGGTTCATTCCGGCCGACCATTGGGTTCACGACCCTGTGGAAGGAGGGGGAAGAATTATCGGAGAAGTGTGCCATTTTATCGACACGATTCAATATCTCACAAAGGGCGAACCGACGCAGGTGTTTGCCCAATCGCTTTCGTTAAGCGGGAAGAGAACCCAGAGCGACAATGTCGCAATCACAATCCGGCTCTCTAACGGTTCCCTCGGGACCATCGTATACTTGGCAAACGGCGACGCCGCTGTCGCGAAAGAGCGAATTGAGATCACCGCGGGGGGAAAGACGGCGATCATCGACAATTTCAAGACTCTCGAGACCTATGCCGGAGGCGCGCGGAAGGTGCAGGAGAGCATGACGATCGACAAGGGGCACAAAACGGAAGTGGAAGAGTTCATCAAGTCCATCCATCTTGCAGTGGATCTTATTCCTTTCCAGAGTCTTGTGGCAACGACGCGAGCGACGTTCAAAATAATAGAGTCTCTCGAAACCGGTCTCCCCGTAACCTTGTAGGCCACGCTGAATTTCAATGAGAGCGAACGTTATCGTACTCTGCGCCCTGCTCGTCGCCGATATGTCCCGGGCACAATCCCCGGAGGGGGGAAAAGCCGGACCAATGCAGCGTGCGAATTCTTTTTCTGTCTACGGCGGAATGGGGATTGCAGTGGCGGCGGCTCCTGCGATGGTCGATTACATCAATACAATGGCCGATCCCACGCAGCAGGTTCAAACATTTGCCACTGCGGTTGAGTTTTTCGGAGGCGCTGCACTGCCGGTCA
>CAYYHS010000349.1:0-3679 GCA_964471785.1 uncultured Chitinophagaceae bacterium | reverse complement strand
TGCGTGGTATATGATTCGTCGTTAGTGTTTGTCTTTATGTTGGTGAATCTAAACTCTTATTCCTCTCATTCCACAAATAATATACCGGGATTCCCAGGAGGACGATGATCAATCCCGGCCATGTGAAATTCGGTCTCACGAAGAGCAGATCAACACAGATAAGGCTTGCTACGACTACGTAGATCGACGGAATGACCGGATAACCAAACGCTTTATATGGCCGATCGGCGTTGGGGAGCCTTTTCCTGAGAATGAAGATTCCAGCGATCGTTAAGACGTAAAATATCAAAACTGCGAAAACTACGTAATCGAGCAGATCGCTGTAGGTTCCGGTAAGACAAAGCACGCTCGCCCAGATTCCCTGTGTAACAAGGCCTCTCGCGGGAACGCTCTGAGAGTTTAGCGCGCCGGCGCTCTTGAAAAAAAGCTTGTCTTTCGCCATCGCATAATAAACTCGAGCTCCGGACAAAATTAATCCATTGTTGCATCCGAATGTCGAGACCATGATGAATGCCGCCATGATGACCGCTCCGCTCTCTCCGAAGATAACCTGAGCCGCAGCTGTTCCAACTCTGTCTGAACTTGCAAATTGAATTCCCCGTGCAGCCACTGTTGCACCGTCGGGAGAGCCATGAAGCGGAATCAATATCAAGTAAGCGATGTTCGCCAAAATGTAAAGAATGGAAACTGTTCCGGTGCCTATTGCAAGGCTCAGAGGAATATTCCTTTTCGGGTTGATAACCTCACCCGCCGTGAACGTGATATTGTTCCACGCATCGGCAGAGAAAAGCGAGCCGACCATCGCAGCTCCCAGGGTGCTGTACAGTGCGATGCCCATCAGCGGGCGAACCGAGAGCTGGCCATTTTGAATCTGTGTGAATGATGCACCCCAGAAATCAGAGAAGTTAGCCGAAATCGCTTGAGCGTTGGCACCGATCATCAGTCCGAGGAGAATCAATCCAAACAGAGCGGCCGTCTTTGTAAAAGTAAAAATATTTTGAACCATCTTCCCGCTCTGAATTCCATTCGTGTTGATCCAGGTGAGGAGGCAAATGGAAGCGATCGCCAGAAGGTTCTGCGTATGCAACCCGACGTTGTATGGTCCCATCATTCCAAACGGCATCGAGTAAGGACCAAACGATCCGATCTTCAGAATCCAGTTTGAAGCGGAGAACCATGGGAAGAAAACGCCCGTGAACTTGGAAAAGGCAATTGCGACTGCGGCGATTGTTCCGCTTTGAATAACAAGGAAGAGCGTCCAACCATAGAGAAATCCAACAAGGGAGCCGTGAGACTCGCGAAGGTAGACGTATTGTCCTCCCGCATGCGGCATCATGGCAGCAAGCTCACCGTAGCTCAGCGCAGCGATGAGCGTAATAACGCCAGTGAGACCCCATGTGACCAGGAGCCATCCAGGTGAGCCGACCGTCCTCGCAATGTCTGCCGTGACGATGAAGATGCCAGACCCGATCATCGACCCAATAACGATCGTCGTTGAATCAAGAAGATTCAGAGCTCGTTTGAATTCGTGTTGAACGGCGGTACTCATTATTCCACAGTCTCAGTAGCTCTTGCCGCTAAGTATACCAATGTTCACCAATCGCAAGATCTTGCTTATCGTCTCTTTGGAAAATAACCGCGAAAAAAATGCACGAGTAGCGGAATGAACGAAATGTAAGAAGAACGTTAGATTGGTTTCGCCGACAGCCTGAGGGCAGTGCGAAAATACTGATCTTATGTATCCCCTCATCAAGTGCCGGGACCCAACGCCTTCGAAAAAGCTGAGTGGACGGCTTCGTATCGGGGTTTTAAGTGAACAAACATAAGGTATTTTTGCCTTTTTTGCAATTGGATTTTTGGAGGACCAGCGCCTTGCAAACAACAAATTCCGGGAGTATATTTGTGCAAAGGTCACTATGGGAGAGGCACTCACATTAAAGGATTTACTCGCCAGCCGCACTAAAGAGGGGGTCTTGTATGCTCCAATGCCGGACGGTTGGGTGCGTTGCTTTGCCTGCGGCCATCGATGCAAGATCCCTCCTCAAAAGGACGGCATCTGTCATGTCCGTTTCAATTGGGACAGCAAGCTCTACGTCCCGTACGGATATGTAGGCTCTCTCCAGATAGATCCGATCGAAAAAAAACCGTTCTTCCACGCCCTCCCAGGGTCCAAAGCATTGAGTTTTGGAATGCTTGGCTGCGATTACCATTGTTCATACTGTCAGAACTGGATTACATCGCAGGTTCTGCGGGATCCCGATGCCGATGCCACACCCGAGCATATGACTCCGGAAGCTTTTGTGGACCTGGCTCTTCTGCGCGGAGCGAAGGTTGTGACGAGCACGTACAACGAACCGCTCATTACAAGCGAGTGGGCCGTCGAGATTTTTTCACTTGCGAAAAGAGCAGGGCTCACCACTTCGTATGTCTCCAACGGCAACGGAACGCCGGAGGTGATCGACTATATTCAACCGTATGTCGATCTCTTTAAGATAGACCTGAAGGGCTTTCGCCAAAGATCGTACGCTCAGCTTGGCGGCGTACTTCAAAATGTCTTAGACACAATCAAGGCTGTTCATTACCGGAACATTTGGCTTGAAGTGGTTACCTTGGTGATCCCGGGGTTCAACGATTCGGACGAAGAGTTAAGAGACATTGCCGACTACTTAGTTTCAGTTTCCCCGGATATTCCCTGGCATGTGACTGCTTTTCATCAAGACTATAAGATGAAAGACCGGGATAACACCGACGTTGCTACGCTCCTGAGGGCGAGGGATATCGGATTCAACAGCGGTTTGCGGTACGTCTATGCCGGAAACCGCCCCGGGGAAGTCTCCGACTCTGAAAATACATTTTGTCCGACATGCAAAATGGCGTTAGTCGAGCGATGGGGATTCCGAGTGTCGGCGAACAGGATCGTGAATGGAAAGTGCCCCAAATGCCAGACGAAGATTGCCGGAGTATGGGAGACAAAGATCTGATCCGGAACTTTACGAGATCACGGCAGTGTTACACTGGCAGCTTTTGTGTCACGTTAGAGTGAAGTTCGGTAGCAGTTACTTATTTCTCCTCTCGCTCACGTCAGGGGAAATAGCCCCAATCTTATCCCACAACCTACACTTAATCCACAGGAGTACTTATGACTGAAAAAGAAATGCTTATTGACCGATGGAGTAAGGAGTTCCAGACAACGATGCGCGTTTTCAAAGCGTATCCTGCTGACAAACTGGAACTGCGTCCGTCGGAAAAATCAAGGACAGCGCGGGAGCTCGCCTGGGTTATGTGCGCAGACGAAATGTTGATGGCGGGCGGCCTAGCAGGCAAGCTGGATTTCTCCCAGCCGTCACCGCCGCCTCCGGCGACAATGGAAGAAGTGATCGCGACGTACGAAGGCGTTCATAAGTCCAACATGAAAAAATTAAAGAGGCTTACGCCCGTGCAGATGAAACGGAAAGTGAAATTTCCGGTTGCTCCACGGACGATGGCGGATGTTGCCGCAAAAGACCTGTGTTGGTTAACGGTCTTCGATCACGTTCATCATCGAGGACAATTCTCCGTCTACCTGCGGATTGCCGGAGGCAAACTTCCATCAATTTATGGCCCGACCGCAGACGAGCCATGGAACTAGTGCCGTTGCTAAAAATAGATCTTGTGTTTTTGCGACCCCCTCTCGGTCTCC
>CAYYHS010000348.1:0-3700 GCA_964471785.1 uncultured Chitinophagaceae bacterium | reverse complement strand
CTCAGTGTGACTCTGGCCTCCAAATACAATATTTATTATTGGAAACGGCACTAGAGGATTTCCTGCAGAACCGAGAGAAACGTTTTGTTTTCGCCCTCGGTTCCGACGTTCACTCGTAGCGCCCGTTCCAACATGGCGTATGAGCTGACATCGCGGATAAGAACGTTGCGTTGGAGCAGGCGATCGAAAAGCACCTGTGCGGCGTGAGGCGTACGGAAAAGAAGAAAATTCGTGTCGGACGAATAGGGATCAACTCCCCTCATTGTTCGGAGGGATTTCAAGAGAAAGTTCTTTTGGTTCTTGATGAATGCTATCCGTTCGTCGATGATATCCCTCCGTGTCAACAATTTCATCGAAACCGCTGCTGAGAAGGAATTCACTGTAAACGGGATTTTCGGTTTCAACAGCTCGGCGCAAAGCGAAGGCGCCGCCAGCAGGTAGCCCACTCTAAGGCCTGCCATGCTGAAGGCTTTCGAAAATGTCCGCAAAACAATAAGACGGTCATGGCTGCGGAGCAAATCTTTCACGCTCTGCTTCTCGGAGAATTCGATATAGGCTTCGTCGACCAAGACAATCGACTCTGTGCCATTCAAGATTCGTTCGACGTCTTCGACTGAGATCGATTGACCAGTCGGGCTGTTCGGTGAGACAAGAACAATCAATGCGGGTTTCTCTCTGCGCGCGACCTCCAGAATCTTCTCAGTCGGGAAAGAAAGGTCGGGATTCATCATCACTGAGAGCACCTCGCCGTCTAAAATCCTCACGGCTTTCTCGTAGAGAAAAAACGAGGGGGATGGAATCAGAACCTTCGTGCCTTGTGTGATCACGGCCATCAACACGGTGTACATCAGTTCGTTGGACCCGTTGCCCGCCATGATTCCCTCAACCGGATGCCGGACAAACGCCGATAGCGCGTTGAGCAACTCATCAGGAAAAACTCCGGGGTAGCGATTCCAAGGTCGCCGCAGAAATTCTTCTGCCAGTTCCCTCTTGATCTCATCGGGTATGTCAAAAGGATTTTCGTTCTGGTTGAGTTTGATTAACCCTGGCTGGGGTGCTTTCCCTTTGACCGCGTAGGTCTCTAAAGCGCGGACGGTCGGCTTTATGTTTTCGAGAAAACTCATTGTTCCTCCTCCGCGCGCAGGCGAGCCGAGAGAGCGTGCGCCGTGAGCCCCTCATGTTCGGCGAACGATGCGACGGACCGGATGACAGACCGCATCATCCCCTTCGAATATTTTACCACGCTCGACTTCTTCATAAAACTGTCAACGGACAACGGAGAAGCAAATCGTGCCGTATGATTCGTCGGTAGAACGTGATTCGGGCCCGCAAAGTAGTCGCCGACCACGACGGGCGAGTAGCTCCCCAGAAAAATTGACGCGGCATGCCTGATCTTCTTCAATGTGTTCTCATCGTTCCGTGTCACAATTTCCAGGTGCTCGGGCGCCAGGCGATTAACAAGCTCCGCCCCTTGAGCCAGATCCTTCACTAAATAAATAACCCCGTTTTGTTTGAGCGATGCGGCGATGATCCTTCTTCTCGGGAGATTTCGCAGTGAGTCTTTGAGCGCCTTCTCCACTTCCCGGCCAAGACGATTGCTGGTCGTAACAAGGATCGACGACGCCGATTCATCATGTTCTGCCTGCGCAAGCATGTCGCCGGCTACGAAATCCGCGCGCGCGCTGTCGTCCGCCAAAATCACAACCTCGCTCGGTCCTGCAACGCCGTCAATGCCAACAATGCCGTACACCATCTTTTTCGCCGTTGCCACGAAGACATTCCCAGGACCCACGATGACGTCGACGGCCGGAATGGTGTTTGTGCCGAACGCAAGTGCCGCGATCGCCTGTGCGCCTCCGATCCTAAAAACTCTCGTGATTCCGAGAATCGCGGCGGCAGTAAGCACATCCTTGTGCACGTCACCGTTGTGATCCGGCGGAGACACGATCAGAATTTCTCTTACTCCGGCTACCTGGGCGGGAATAACGTTCATGAGAACTGTGGACGGGTATGCAGCCTTCCCTCCCGGCACATACACACCGGCCTTGTCGACGGGGAGGTACAATTGACGGAGGTTGGAGCTCTTCCGCTCCTTCATACTCCATGATGTGCGGCGCTGGCGTTCGTGAAATTTAGTGATGTTGCGCGCGGCAGTGCGAAGGATTCGAACAAACTGGGGGTCGGCGTTCGCGAGAGCATCGGCGATTTCCTTTCGGGAGACCGAGAAGCCTGTAAGTTCAATCCCGTCAAATTTCTTTGTGTAGAATCGAACTGCGGCATCCCCATCCGATTCAACACGGCGAAGGATGCCGCTTACGACGTCTTCAATTTTTTTCCGAGTCGAGGCACGGGGACGTAGTGTGCTGCGCCCCACGAACGAGTCTGGTGAGCGAAGGTCAATTGAACGAAGCATATTCCTCAGAGCAAAAATTTCTGAGAAAATATACTGATAAAACGTTCGACAATCAACGAACGCGTTGGAAGAGGTGGTGGCTCAGTTTGACAGCGACGATTTTATCCGCCATCGTCATGCTGACATGCCGAAGGCGTCCCTTCGGGAAAAGTCAGAATCTGAGCGATATGTTTTGAATTCCGGCTGGAGTTTACCCCGAGCAAGAGGGGCCGGAATGACGTTCAGCATTAAAAGCGAGACGCTACCGTAGGAGAAGAAATACGCTAACTCGAAAGAGAAACCGCTTTACTTCTCTGCGATCAACTGGTTAAGTTTTTTGGTAACTTCTTCGTCCGTTGGAATAATCTTGGTAGCAAACCGCGCTACCACTTTTCCATTCCGGTCCACTAAAAACTTCGTGAAGTTCCAGCCGATATCTCCCTTGAAGTCCGTGTCGTTCGTCAGGTATCGGTACAACGGATGCTGGTCGTCCCCCTTTACGCTGATCTTGGAAAACATGTCGAAAGAAACATGGTACTTCGTATCGCAGAATTCTTTGATCTCCTGGTTGGTCCCGGGTTCCTGAGCGCCGAAATTATTGGCGGGAAACGCAAGAATCCTGAAGCCTTTGTCCTTGTACGTTTCGTAGAGGCTTTCGAGATCCTTGTACTGGGGCGTATGACCGCAGAATGAAGCGACATTAACGATCAGGAGTACTTCACCCCTGTAATCGGCAAGGGGTTTGTCTTTCCCGTCTATTGTTTTCATCGTGAAGCTGTAGACTCCTGGGTTGTTCATCGTGCTATCCTTGTCTCCCTTACTGTTTTGCGCGTTAGCCTCACCGGCAATGAGGGCAAAAAACATTGTAACCGCTACAAGCACTCTCTTCATCTCGCTGAATTCCTTTCTGTAATGTGGTATGCCTCTTATAACGAAACGGGAGCGCTGTTCGTTCCAAAAAGAAAGGGCTTCATCGTTGCCGACGAAGCCCTCGTTCCTGCCCGGAGCGAATTGCGCGGTTATGTGCCGGCGCTGTAATCTTCCATGTAGAGCTTCTGTTCCGGCGTCAGGGAATCGATCTTGATCCCTTGGGTCGACAGCTTTACGTTGGCGATTTCTTGATCTTGTTCAACCGGAATATCATAGACTTTGTTGTCGAACTTCTTCCCCTTCTTGGAGTGTTCGGCAAGCCGAAGCTGCGACATAAACTGGTTTGCAAACGACATGTCCATCACTTCAGACGGATGCCCTTCCGCCGCTGCGAGATTTACAAGCCTTCCCTGCGCAAGGACGTAGATACGGCGGCCG
>CAYYHS010000347.1:0-3702 GCA_964471785.1 uncultured Chitinophagaceae bacterium | reverse complement strand
CAAGGAGGGACGAAATATTGATGATCTTTCCGTACTTCCTTTTCATCATATCTCTTGCCACGGCCTGGCAGAAGAAGAAAACCGTCTTCGAGTTGATTGCCATCACCTCGTCCCAATCTTTCTCGGAGTAGTCGATCGCCGGTGTGCGTCGAATGATTCCTGCATTGTTTACCAGGATGTCGATCTTCCCGAATTCTTCTATCGTTTGCCGAACTATCAGTTCAACCGGCGCGATCGTGGAGAGGTCTGCGATGATATTGATGACGCGCCTTCCCGCCGCCTTCACCTGCTCTGCTGTCTCTGAACAGCCGGTCCTGTCAACGAGTACGATGTCCGCACCCGCTTCCGCAAGCCCTATCGCCATCCCGGCTCCAAGTCCGGTGCTTCCTCCCGTAACGATTGCCGTCTTGCCTGATATGTCGAATCGATTATTCACTTTGTCCTCGATAATAAGATGACGTCAACGACCCCGTTCCAACTCTCCCCCTGAGAGGGGAAGATCGAAAGGGGCTGCAAAGCATCGTATTCATTTTTAGAAATGGCGCTGGTGTTCGTTAGACTACGTAGGTCGACGAAGCGGTCTCTCCGCCGCGGCCGGTCCAATTTGTGTGAAAGAATTCGCCGCGCGGCTTGTCGATTCTTTCGTACATATGCGCCCCAAAATAATCGCGCTGCGCCTGTAAGAGATTTGCGGGAAGTCGGGCGTTTCTGAACCCGTCGAAATAATTCAGGGCCGTCGCCATAGCCGGCACCCAGATGCCGTTAAGGATCGCAGTCGAGAGCACGCGGCGCCACGCATCCTGTGAGCGGTCGATCGTCTCCTTAAAGAACGGATCGAGCAGAAGATTTGAAAGTCCGGGGTTCTTGTCGAACGCTTCTTTGATCCTCCCAAGGAACTTGGACCGGATAATGCATCCTCCTCTCCAGAGAAGGGCAATGCCTCCGTAGTTCAACTTCCAGTGATATTCTTCGGCCGCTGCTTTCAACAACACATACCCTTGCGTGTACGAAACAATCTTGGAAGCATAGAGTGCTTGCGCCAGATCGTTGAGGAAGGCTTTCTTGTCTCCTGTGAATTTCGGTTTCGGCCCCTGAAGGATCTTTGATGCCGCCACTCGATCCTCCTTTGTCGCCGAAAGGCAGCGTCCGTAAACCGCTTCGCTTATCATCGTCAAAGGGATTCCGAGGTCTAGGGATGAGACGCTCGTCCACTTTCCCGTCCCCTTCTGACCGGCTGTGTCGAGAATCTTGTCGACGAGAGGAGCGCCGTCGGCATCCTTAAAGGCAAGGATGTCGCGGGTGATTTCGATGAGATAGCTGTCAAGTTCGCCCTTGTTCCATTCCTCGAACACTTCGTGCATTTCCGGCGCAGTCATCCCGAGGAGTTCTTTCATGATCTGGTAGACTTCACAGATCAGCTGCATGTCGCCGTATTCGATGCCATTGTGGACCATCTTCACAAAATGCCCCGCTCCATTCTCTCCGACCCAGTCGCAGCACGGCGTGCCGTCGTCGACCTTCGCCGCGATCGCCTGAAAGATGGGCTTCACATACGGCCATGCTGCCGGCGATCCCCCCGGCATGATCGAGGGTCCTTTCAGCGCCCCCTCTTCGCCGCCGGAGACGCCCGTCCCGATGTAAAGAAATCCCTTCGACTCGAGATACTTCGTCCGGCGAATGGTGTCGGGGAAATGCGAATTGCCTCCATCGATGACGATGTCCCCCTTCTGAAGATGCGGGATGATCTGTTCGATGAATTCATCCACCGGTTTTCCGGCCTTCACCATCAGCATGACCTTGCGCGGTGCCTTGAGGGATCCGACAAGCTCTGCGATGGAGTGTGTTCCGATAATCTTTTTGCCTTTCGCCCTGCCGTTGACAAAGTTGTCGACCTTTTCGAGAGTGCGGTTAAAGACAGCGACTGTGAAGCCGCGGCTCTCTATGTTGAGGACGAGGTTCTCGCCCATCACTGCAAGTCCTACTAACCCAAAATCTGCCTTTTCATTCATTATGGTAGTTTTCGCTTTCTGTGTGCTGTTATGCTTGATTATTTCCTGATTTTAAGTTCTCGTGTGCTGCACTCTTATCGCTGGATACGCGCCGATCCCCCCTTTGCAAACGCGCGAACCTGTTCGACGGTTGCCATTGTCGTGTCACCGGGAAATGTCGTCAGGAGCGCGCCGTGCGCCCAGCCAAGCTTCACCGCTTCTTCCGGCGTTTCGCCCGTTAATAATCCGTAGATGAATCCGCTGGCGAATCCGTCGCCGCCGCCGACTCGGTCGAGAACTGCCAGTTCACCTGTTGGCGCGGTGTAGGTCTCTCCGTCGATCCATGCCACGGCACTCCAGCTGTGACGGTTGGTGGAATGAACTTCGCGCAGCGTGGTTGCCACAACTTTTACCTGCGGATGTTTCGCGATCACTTTGTCGATCATGCCGAAGAAAGCGCTGGGATCGAGCTTTGATTTCGCAGCTACCTCCGGTCCCGGAATTCCAAGTCCCTTCTGCAGATCCTCTTCGTTCCCGACCAACACGTCTGCGTTCTCAACGATGCGGGCTACGACCTCGACCGCCTTTTTCTCTCCCCCCCATATATTCCACAGCTTTTCGCGAAAATTCAAATCGAAGCTAACGACCGCCCCGGCCTTCTTCGCCGCCTTCATCCCTTCGATAATCAGTTCTCCGGTCGTTTGAGAGAGGGCCGCAAAAATTCCTCCGCTGTGAAACCAGCGCACACCTCCTGCGAAAATGGAGTTCCAGTCAAAATCGCCCGGTTTCAATTGAGCAGCCGCCTCGTTGGAGCGATTGTAGAAAACCACTGGAGCGCGAACGCCCTGGCCGCGATCGCTGTAGACCGCCGCCATGTTCGGTCCGTTCACGCCGTTGTGTTTGAACTTTTTGTAGAAGGGCTTTACCCCCATCGCCCTTACCCGCTCTGCGATCATATCGCCGATCGGATATTCCACCATTGCCGTCACAATGCCGGTGTTCAGACGAAAACAATCTGCAAGATTTGCGGCGACATTGAACTCTCCCCCGCTCGCGTAAATCTGACACTCGCTTGCTTTTCTGAATGGGATAATACCTGGGTCCAACCTGTGAACAAGCGCTCCGAGCGATACTAGGTCCAGAGCCCCGCCGGATTGAATTTTCAAACCATTGCTCATCTAATGCTCCTTTTTTTCATTGTAAGGCCCAGAACTAGCACTATGAAGCCCGGGCGCGTGCTATGCGGAAATACACTCGGTCTCGAGGCTAGTCGTTGCCGAGAAAAATTGGACGCAGGTGTCGCTCGTAGATATTCTCAGTCACGCCTTGGCCAATCGTGGATGCAGATTTGTCGAGCGCTCCGATAAACCCCTCTCCCATCTCGGCAGCAACCTTAAACCCGATGTGGATCAGTTGACGGAATGAAGTATTGTATTGAGAGTCCGACGGATCGTGCTTCAGCGCGCGAACGAAATCGGTGCTCCCCCATTTATTCACCTCCGCGGGCTTCGGCAGCTTATCGATGCGCACATCGATAACCGTCAGGTAGGGTTTTGCGAGCTCATCGAAGCGGAGATACGATTGTGCGTAGATCTCCTTTGCGATGCGCAGCCCTTCCCCACCGGACTTCGCAAGGCCAATTACTTCCTCGAGCCACGTCGTTCCTGCTGTTTTCAAATGAATCCCGGCGTCGAATTTCTTGATCGATTTGTTG
>CAYYHS010000346.1:0-3702 GCA_964471785.1 uncultured Chitinophagaceae bacterium | reverse complement strand
TTCAAACAAGAACTTGGTGCCGAAGATACCGGTTGAAAGGTGCCCTTTATGCTTTTCATAAATTTCCAGAGTGAGCTGATCCATCGCCGCTTGTTTTTCATCCTCGGGAACCAAATCATAGTAGAGAGGGATGAGCTGTGCAGCCTGAGTGCCGGAATCGAAGACGCCGGTACCCCGCTTCAGGAATTTGTTCTGGAACGATTTTTTGATCTCGAAAGACAGAGCGTCATAGATCTTTGCATCCGAAGCCTTGCCAAGGAGATGCGCAAATTCAGCAAGGATTTTCGCATGATGATAGTAAAATGCCGTCGCCGAGAGTGCGATAGGTTTGGGATCGATGCTCTCATGATCGCCGATGTCTCGAACGACAATATTGTCCGAGGCCGCAGAGTGCATGAATTCAACTTGTCTTTTCAGGACACCATAATATTTTTCTATGCTCTGCCGATCGCCGTAATAGTCGTAGAGCACCTTCAGCCCGAATGGAAATGCGAGTTGCCAACCCGGCGACCCCGTTCCGTCTCCCATCCCTTCGCTGGCGATCCCGTTCCACGGAGCAAGCTCCGGCATCCCTCCGTTGGGCCGCACATCATTCGCAAAATCCTGGATCACCTTTCTGTAGAAATTGCTCATGTCGAAGTTGTAGCAAAATGCCTCGGCGGTCGTGACGATATCGGCGCCATAGCCGAATTTTTCTCGTCCCGGGCAATCGCTCTGAACGCTGAACACGTTGCTTAGAAAAGTCCATTTCACCATTTCCTGGACTCTGTTCAACATTTCGTTGGAACATTCAAAGCTCCCGTTCTCTCTCAGGTCGGCATTCATACGCAGCCCTTCTACCGCATTGGTGTCCGGCGTTCCGGGAAATCCGTTGAGTTCGATGTACCGGAAGGAATGGAAAGTAAATCGGGGCGAATATACCTCCTCGCCTTTCCCTTTCAAAATATACGTAATGGTGCTGACCGGCGGCCTTGGAGCTCCTTTCCCGGGGTTGGCATTCCAAATGTCTTTTAGTTGCGCGACGAGGTTTGTAAAATAATTCAGCGAGCCGTCGGCGTGAACATCTTCGCCGCACCTGATCGTGACGACTTTACCCTCCGCTCCGTGAACCCTTAGCTTCACCGTTCCGGCGAAATTCTGCCCGAAGTCAACAATAAAAGTTCCTGGTTTCAGTTCATAGATTCGTTTTGGTTTCAACACTCGAGTTACTCTGATTGGAGGCTGTATTTGAGCAGACATCGCGCCGGAAGGACCGGGGATCACACTACATCTATTCCATCCAAGATCGGAAAACCCGGGCTTATCCCAATTCTCCTGTTCCTTCCGGGCATCGTACATTTCGCCCAAATAGACATTGTTTTTCAGGATAGGGCCATTACCGGACCTCCATGTGGAATCTGTTGCAATTGTCTCTGTGCTGCCATCCTTAAAAACAATTCTCAACTGAGCTTTAACGCACGGTTTGCCGATCGTCAGCGTGTTTCTAAGGTTGAATCCGAAAATGTTCAGGGGCAAAGGGTTGTACCAACCATTGCCAAGAATGATGCCGATGGCATTCTTGCCTCGTTGTATTTGAATGGAGATGTCGTAGGTGGAGTAGAGCACTTGCTTGTCATACTGGGTCCAACCCGGATCAAGCATGGCGTCGCCAAGCTTCTGGCCATTAAGTCGAGCCTCGTAGTAGCCTAGACCCGACACGTACAACCGTGCCGAAGAGACTTCTTTTTGCAGGCCAATTTCCTTGCGAATCAACGGAGCGGGACATTCCTTATAGAAATCTTCTTCTTCAACAGGCAGGGGAGCGGGATCGCTGATCCATTCTGCTTTCCAATCGGATGCATTCATCATCGCGGTTTCGAACCAACTGATTGAGCTCCATTCGGACGGCTCACCTGATTCATCCCAGATCCTCACTCTCCAATAATAGCGGGTAAATGAACTCAAGGGCTTGCCGGCATACACGATTCCAAACGATGAGTTTGACTTGATCACGCCTGTGTGCCAGACAGTCCCGGCATGCTTCTCTGCGTCGTTCTGATTGTCGCTGACAAGGATTTCGTACGCAGTTTGAAGAATCCCCCGTTCCTTTGAATGCAATTCCCAGCTTAACCTTGGCGTGGAAATATCGATGCCCATGGGGTTTGTTTTCAGTTCCGTTCTGAGGTTCGCTAATGAAATCCGTGTGTGGTTTAACGGTGTGCTTAACAGGCTGCTATTGAGCGAACTGAGCAAGCTCCAGAAGAGCAGTAACAATGCTGTCGAGTTTTTCATTCTGTTGCTGTAGTCGTTTGGTTATTTGAGAATAGGCATGCATCATAGGACATGATGGAAACAAAGGTGCGGGAGAGCTTTTCATCGGGAGTCCACTTTTGAGAAGAGGGGATGAAAATATTCTTACGCCATTGAGGAATCTATTTTATGACAACGTTGTCGACGAACTTCCCGATATGCATCACTTTCGTTTTGAGATCGCCAAGCGGCTTACCCGAGACTGAACAATGGTCGAATGTCACACCTACGATACGGTGATTCTCGTCATACCCGTGAAGCAGGATAGGTCCTTCGTGGGACCAGGAGATATTTTGTAATGTGACGTTCTTAATGTGTCCGGGAGGTCCGACGCCATATTTGGTGCCATCGGTTATATTCAACTCGAATAATTTGAGCTCGGATTTTTCAACACGGATGTTGTCATACAGCACACTGTCAATGATGGCCGGGCCGTCACAAATGATACTGAAGCCACTGTGCCCTTCAACGCGGCTTCCCCCGCGCGCAAGGATTACATCGCAATTCCGTACGGTAATGTTCCGCATAGATACGGCATTGGTCTCAAATCCTATTGTTACCCCGTCGCTGAAGGCAAAGCCGATCATCGTGTTGTCGGCGACAAGTACGTCGCTAACACATTGATCGCGGACCGGCGCTTTGATAGCAATACAATCATCGGTGCAGCGCAGGAAGCAGTTGGAAATAGTTACGTTTCTCGATCCCAAGGGGTCAATTCCGTCCCCGCCGGGGCCGAAGCTGAGTACTTTTACATCATGATAGCTTAGGCTGTCGCAATTCGTCAGCGTGTTTGTCCATCCATCGCCGTTGCGGATCATGACGCCGTCGAAGAGAACGTTGGTACAGTTTTCAACGAGCACCATTTGTTGGTACGCGAATCCTCCATCGAGAATGCCCCGGCCCTGGACGCGGATATTGTGAACTCCGTTTGCGCGAATGCCTCCGTACACAATTGCCCCGGCAGCGATGTATACCGTCTCGTTCTCCTTCATTGTGATATACCCGGGGCGGTGAACGCCTGGGCCGAAATAATGTACGCCCGGATCATTGGGCGAAGCAGGTTCACGCTCCAGCGGGTTGGCAAAAACAAACAGAGGGGGGAGGCTGTCAATTTCCACATCTATATTGTCAAGTGGGGAGAGTGAAAAGGTTAGGACGTCTCCGTTGACATCTGTTTCTGTTCCGCGACTTAAGGGGTGGATTAAGACTTGCTTAATTGCGTGCGGAACCCGGACGGAAACCCGCACTTTTCCACCGCAGGAAAAACTTGCCAGATGGACCTCTTGCGCCAGAACGGTGTGCGGTTCCTTAAACCAGTCCGGAAGCTTGCTGGTATCCATGTTTGTGCGAAATTGTTCCGTCCAAATCTGCCGGTTGTCCACGATTACGGTGAAGATGCCGCTCGTCGGTAAG
>CAYYHS010000345.1:2549-3705 GCA_964471785.1 uncultured Chitinophagaceae bacterium | reverse complement strand
TTTCGGACACCGTGTCTATAAAAATTTCGACCCGCGGGCAAAGGTAATAAAGAAACTTGCGGATAGTGTCTTCGAAGTCACCGGCCGAAATCCAAAGCTTGACATAGCCTTGGAACTCGAGCGAATAGCCTTGCAGGATGAATATTTCATCAAGCGAAAACTTTATCCCAACGTTGATTTTTATTCGGGATTGATCTATCAGGCGATGGGATTTCCGGTCGAGATGTTCCCGGTACTATTTGCCATCCCCCGCATGTCCGGGTGGATTACACACTGGCTCGAAATGCTGGCGGATCCCGAGCAAAAAATAGCGCGGCCTCGCCAAATTTACCTTGGCTACGACAAACGCGATTTCGTTCCAATCCAGAGACGAAAATAGTCTGATGAAAGCTTCAATCAATAACTCCCTCTGTCACTACATCGACATCGGCATCTCTACCGGCGTGCCGGTGGTCCTGATTCATGGCTTTCCCTTCAGCCATAAGATGTGGACCTTCCCGGGAGGCCAGACGGAAGCGCTTGCAGCTCGGTACAGAGTTATCGCGTATGACGTACGGGGCCACGGCGAGAGCGAGATCGGAGATGGACATTACACCATCGAACTCTTTGTGGACGACCTCATCGGCTTATTGGATCACCTGGGAATATCAAAGGCGGTGCTTGTCGGGCTCTCCATGGGAGGATATATCGCGTTGCGGGCGACTGAGCGTCACCCGGACCGGGTTCGCGGGCTGGTGTTGTGTGACACAAAGAGCGATTCAGATTCGAACGAGGCAAAGATCAAGAGAGCCGCATCCATTAAGTCGATAAAGGCAAACGGGCCGCGGGTCTTCGCTGAAGGGTTCGTTGCGGGCGTCTTTACGCCCGAAAGCATGACTGCGAAAGCTGAAGCGGTGAAGGCGATTCAGAGCATTATTGAACGGACGGCCCCGATTTCGCTCTGTGGAACAACGTTGGCTCTTGCAGCGAGAACTGATACAACAGCCTTCCTTCCCTCTATTGCTGTGCCGGTGCTGATCATGGTCGGCGAACGAGATCTGCTGATTCCCCCCGCAGTATCCGAGGCCATGAAAGAGAAGATACCCAATTCCGAAATACGCCTCATCCCGAACGCCGCGCACTTAAGCAATGTCGAAAATGCGCCTGAGTTCAATAC
>CAYYHS010000345.1:0-2449 GCA_964471785.1 uncultured Chitinophagaceae bacterium | reverse complement strand
ATCATCGCCTGCCGGAAATGTCCCCGCCTAGTCGAGTGGCGCGAGACCATTGCCGTAAAAAAGACGAGGCGCTTCGCTGACCATGATTATTGGGGAAAACCAGTACCAAGCCTTGGCAATTCGAGCGCGGGGTTGCTTGTTGTCGGCCTGGCACCCGCTGCCCACGGCGGAAACCGTACAGGAAGAATCTTCACCGGTGACGAGAGTGGAAACTGGCTGTATCGATCACTTTACCATTATGGATTTGCGAATCAACCGAATGCCACCGACAGGGGCGACGGACTTCGCCTTTCGGATTGCTACATCACCGCAGTATGCCACTGCGCCCCTCCCCAAAACAAATTAACGCGCGAAGAAATCCACAATTGCCGGCCCTTCATGTTGCGTGAACTCGCGATGCTCCGGAACCTTAGAGTTATCGTAGGGCTGGGCAAAATCGGGTTCGATGGGGTGTTCGATTGCATCCGGGAGTTGGGCTGGACTCAATTGAAGGCACGACCAAAATTTGGCCACGGAGTTTCGTATCGATTAAGCGATGCGCTGACGCTTCTTGGCTGTTACCATCCAAGTCAGCAGAACACCTTCACCGGAAAGCTCACCGAAAAAATGCTGGATGATGTCTTTCGACGGGCGAAAAAAGAGCTGTCCAAAACGCATTCCGATCTAACGTCTCCCTGCTGACAATACCGGTAGTGTCTCAATTTGAACGAAAGATTGTCATGCCCGCGAATGCGGGCATCCATCTCGGTGTATAAAAGGGGTATTTGGATTCCCGCTGGAGTTCATCCCGTGCTTTAGACAGAACGGGAATGATATATTAGACCGCCATCCCAATACTTTCGCGTTTGAACTTCTCGCCATCTTCTGCTATATTTCATTCAAATAGCGGTGACAAGAAATTTATCTGAGGGCATGAGGATGACGACATTTAACGAGAAGACGGCCGCAGGTTCGTTAACCGGAACGAAAACAGGGCAATTCAAGCGCCTTCGGCGCATGCGGATGACCGAGGCATTCCGCTCCATGGTGCGCGAGACGGAGCTATCGCGGAATGATCTCATCTACCCCCTCTTCGTGGTGCCGGGGAAAAAGGTCCGCAAGGAAATCAAATCGATGCCGGACGTTTTCCAACTTTCGATCGATGAACTTGTAAAAGAATGTCTTGAAGTCAAGTCGCTCGGCATTCCAGCGGTTATCCTCTTCGGAGTCCCGGAGTTTAAGGACGAAGTCGGAAGCGGCGCCTACGACGAGGAAGGAATCATCCAGATGGCGATCCGCTCGATCAAGAGAGAAGTGCCGGAACTCGTCGTCATCACCGATGTATGCTTGTGCGAGTACACATCTACCGGTCATTGCGGAATCGTCCGGAACGGTGAAATCGTCAACGATGAATCGATCGAGCTGCTGGCAAAAGAGGCGCTGACTCATGCCCAAGCCGGCGCAGATCTCATTGCGCCTTCGGATATGTTCGATGGGCGCGTTCAGGCTATCCGTCAAATTCTCGACGAGAACGATTTCCTGAACGTCCCTATTATGTCGTACGCTGCCAAATACGCTTCGGGTTTTTACGGACCTTTCCGCGACGCTGCCGAGAGCACTCCGAAATTCGGCGACCGCCGCTCTCACCAGATGGACCCGGCAAATTCGAGCGAAGCCCTCCGCGAAGTAGAGCAAGACATTATCGAAGGAGCCGATCTCGTCATGGTAAAGCCGGCACTTCCCTATCTGGACATCGTCAGGCTCGTGAAAGACAAGTTTGGCATGCCAACCGCTGCCTATAATGTGAGCGGCGAGTACTCCATGATTAAGGCTGCCGGCAGGAACGGATGGATTGACGAGCCGCGGGTGATGATGGAGACGCTGACGAGTATCAAGCGAGCCGGAGCAGACTTAATTCTTACCTACTTCGCAAAGGAAGCCGCCAGACTTCTCCCTTGACGTTTCCCTTATGAAAAATATTCTCATCACCGGGGGGACGGGATTCATCGGATCGAATCTCGCCGCCGTCCTGGTGCATCAAGGTTATTCTGTCCGGATCCTGAGACGCGCTTCATCCGATCTGTTCAACGTCAAAACGCTCCCAGTTGAGCACTATATCGGAGACGTCCGCGACTCCGAATCAGTGCGGCAGGCAATTCGGGGGTGCGACACGGTCTTTCATACCGCTGCTATGGTCTCGTTCTGGAGACCGTTCCGGGCGCTTCAACAAGAGATCAATGTCACCGGGACAAGAAATGTCGTCGAGGCGTGCCTGGGCGAAAGGGTTGAGCGTCTCGTGTACACAAGCTCGATCGCCGCCATCGGCCATCCAACAAACGGCGAACTAGCCAATGAGGCAACCCCATTCAATTGGCAAAACCTCGATAACGGCTACAAGAATTCGAAACATCTGGCCGAGAAAGAGGTTGAAAAAGGACTTGGTCAGGGCCTCGATGCCGTTATGGTGAAT
>CAYYHS010000344.1:0-3715 GCA_964471785.1 uncultured Chitinophagaceae bacterium | reverse complement strand
GTTTTCTACCAATAACGCTATTTCAAAGAACATCTTACAGCTATTTTATCAACACTTTTTGACTATTATACCCAGCATGACTGTCAGGGCGGAGTCGAAGTGTCCAATGAGAAAACAATACAAGAATATTTTTGGGAAACGGCACTAGCTGAGCACCGAATCGTTCTTCGAGGTATGGATGGGAAAAATCGCTGTTGATCAACTCGGCGAAGGCATGATCGTGGATGTCACCGTCACCGATCTTCACGGAACCGTTCTTATGCAAAAAGGGGACATCTATTAGCCGCAGTGGAATCAAAATATTAAAGATGTGGGGGATGCTGGAAGTGAGCGTCGACGACGCACGTGCAGCAGAACATCCGTTGAGCTCAAAATCTTCCGTCGATCTCCGTTTCGTCCGTTCTTTCAATCAAAACAAAGATACTTGGATTCCAGCTTTCGCGGGCATGACAGACTCACGCATCACAGAATCTTCTTCGCGTTCTTTGCGGCTTATCTCTCATTGAAGCTATGTTGGAACTCAGAATGAGATTCTACCTTCGATCTTGAATCCCACTCTTTTTATTCCTTCCTTAGAGCCGAAGTTAACAAACGATTTTTCAATACCTCTTTGTCGAGAGACAAATCCTATGCACTTTCATCCATAAAAGGAAAGCGAACAGATGAAATATGCCAACTTCGTCATCCTGTTCTGGGCCTCCCTCGCCTATGGACAAAAATTCGATCAGCTCGGGTTAACCCCCCAGATGGGCTGGAATACCTACAATACGTTCGCCGGAAATTTTAACGAGAAGTTGATTCGTGAAATGGCCGACGTGATAGTTTCTTCGGGATTGAAAGACGCTGGTTATGTTTACATCATCATCGATGATAATTGGACAGGCCCTCGTGACAGCCTCGGCTTTCTCACGGTCGACAAATCCAGATTCCCATCCGGAATAAAGCCGTTGTCGGAGTACGTCCATTCCAGAGGATTGAAACTTGGACTCTATTCAGATGCCGGATACAAAACGTGCGGAGGATACATTGCAAGCCGGGGTCATGAATTTCAGGATGCATTAACGTTTGCGCGCTTGGGAGCCGACTATCTTAAGTACGACTGGTGCAATACCGAAGGAATTGACGCCAGGGGTGCGTATCAAACAATGAGCGATGCCCTCCGCGCAGCCGGAAGGCCCATCTTCTTCAGCATGTGCGAATGGGGAAACAACAAACCATGGCTCTGGGCGAAAAACATCGGCCACTCCTGGCGTACGACCGGCGATATCACTGCGTGCTGGAATTGCGTCGATACGCATGGAGGCACGTATAATTCATGGGGTGTCATGAAAATTCTGGACATGCAAGAAGGGCTTAGATGCTATGCCGGGCCCGGGCATTGGAACGATCCCGACATGCTGGAGGTTGGCAACGGAATGACGCTCAACGAAGATAGAGCGCATTTCTCGATGTGGTCGATGCTCGCGGCACCCCTCATCGCCGGAAATGATCTCAGGAAAACATCTAAAGCAACTCTGGACATACTTACGAATGCGGACGTGATCGCCGTCGACCAAGACTCCCTCGGCATCCAAGGATTCAAATACTCTGCTAAAGACAGTGTAGAAATATGGTTTAAGCCTCTCGTCAGAAACAACTGGGCGATGTGCATATTAAACCGGAGTGAATCGTCTCGACCTGTCAGGATTGATTGGAAAAATGAGGCCGTCGCCGACAGTCTTTCCGGCAGGAGTGTGAATACGAACACCACTGAGTACTTGCTCACAGATCTCTGGACAAAGAACAACCTTGGGACGACGGTAACAACATTGAACGCCAAGGTCGCGAGTCACGACGTCTTGATGCTGCGATTAACCAAAAAATAATTACCGAACTTTCTCAAAATTCCTGCCGCGAAGTTTTCTTAAGGTGCTTCGCTTCCAGATTGAACGAGCGGAAGAGATCGACATCCCCGGTGTTCTTGAGTATCAGTGAACGAACTCCGGCAGAGACCTGAGCTTTAACGAAGCGAAAGTCTGCGCCTGTAACATTCTCGAGGATAAAGGCGGGGCGGTTCTCCGATGCGAGATACTGAAGGTCAATATCGTGAAGGGTTATTGATTCTGCATAACGGATAAAACATCCATACGCCGGAGTTACACCGAACATCGAAGGTTCCGGATATTCCTTTTCCGCCAGCGGAACTTTCCGCTGCCCCTGTTCCCTCTTCCCTCCCCCCTTGAAGTACATTTTTATATTCGATAGTTCAATGTCCTTAATAGTATGCCCCGGAATTCCAGCAATGATAATCCCCTGATCTGGATCGACATTGTACGCGATGATGTTGCTGATAGTAATTCGGCGAAGTTCACCCACTGGCACACCGTCGGGTCCTCGCATGCGAGCACCCAATCTCAAAAAAAAAGGCGAATTGACGATATCCCTCATCGTGATATTTGTGATTGTCACATCCTCGAGCAGTCCGCCGTCGACGGACTCCAGAGCCAGGCCACGGCAATAGGCGAAGACGCAATTGCTGATGACGATATTCTTGAAGCCGCCGTTCGATTCTGTGCCGAATTTTATACGCCCCGTCGGATGACTCCCCCCAACTGAATCACTCATGTGCCGCATTAACGTCCCGTCCAACATAGATCCCTCATCGTAACCGCTGACCACACAATTGGTGATGGTGACATTTTCCGTAACACGCGCGTATCCAAGCGCAAAGGAACTCTTAGGACAAATGCCATCATCGTAGGGAGAGTTGACACTGCAGTTTGAAATGTGGACATCTTTGCAGCAGTCAATGTCGATGCCATCCCGGTTAGTATCTATTTTCAGGTTATCGATCGTCAAATTGTCCACGCCTGTGGCGAGGATTGCGAACCAGCCGCCATGCATAATCGTGATGTCTTTGATGGTAACGTTTCGGCAGCGGAGAAGGCTGATCGACTTATTGGCAGAGTGGGTTCCCTTGACCCAATCCTTGTACAGACCTTTACCATAGATTGTTCCATTTCCGCTAATAGAAACATCATGCAAATCCGCACCCCAAATGAGACTATTGTGCCAATGGCTATGCCCATAGTCTTGATATTTAACACTGACACTCGGTTCCTCTACGTCATAGTCAATTCCTTCGCCCACCGGGCCTGCAACAATTGAAGCTCCTTGTTCTAAATAGATGTTGATGTTACTTTTCAGATGAATTGATCCGCACAGATAATTTCCGGCCGGCAAATAAACAGTTCCGCCGCCAACACTTCCAGCAGAGTCTATTGCTCTATTGATAGCCTTCGTGTCGAGTGATTTACCATCCCCAACAGCTCCAAATTGCCTTACATCGAAAAAGATTGAACTACTCTGGTGTTCCGCCCCCGCAAAACAAACGTTTGTAGGCATCGTTATGAAGAACGTCAGCACAATCGTCGAACTTATTTTTTTTAATCGAATCATTTGATTTTAACCGATATCAACGTTATTATTTGTCGGATAGCTAGGATCTGGCTCGGCCCGATATCCTTCCACTAATATACGCAGGTTGAGGCAAAACCTCCACGTCGTTTGGTAATGTCTCAGGTTGAACAAAAGCATGTCATGCCCACGAAAGTGGGCATCCATTTTGAGATCGACAAAGCAATGATTGGATTCCCGCTGGAGTTCATCCCGTGCTTTATACGGGACGGGAATGACAAACTGGGACACTCCACACTGTTCGAGTAATAGCGAAGTT
>CAYYHS010000343.1:0-3744 GCA_964471785.1 uncultured Chitinophagaceae bacterium | reverse complement strand
GATGCTCACGGGAGAATCTCCGATCATCTTCAACTGATCCAGAATATCTCCCGCGGTTCTCTCTTCTTCGACTTGTTCGGTGATGAACCACTGGAGCATGATCTGAGTCGGGTAATCTTTTTCTTTCACCGCGAGCTCATACAATTTGGTGATCATTCCGGACACTTTCTGCTCATGCTCCAGCACTTGCGTAAAGACATCTGCCGGCGATTTGAATTTTGCCTGAGGTTTTTCGATGACGTCCAGTTCAACGTGACCGTTTCGTTCGATCAAATAGCCGTAGAACTTCATCGCATGCCCGTATTCCTCTCCGCTCTGCACACGCATCCAGCTCGCAAAACCGGACAAATTGGCTTCGGAAAAATGCGAAGACATGGCAAGGTAAAGATAGGAGGAGTAGAGTTCCTTGTTGATCTGGAAGTTCAGTGCATCCTGGATTGCTTTACTGAGCATTGCGCTCTCCTTTCATGGTAATGAGAAGATTGGTGATGACATTTCTACGATCAATGTAGCAAATTGAACGCTGTGAAGCATCACCAAATGAAGAGGAGTGATGCCAAGACTACATCACTTACAACTGGGACAATTCCGAACTAGACACAATCTGAAGGTTTTAAAGTCATGGCATCACTTCAACGGACTTACGCCCACAACACCAACCCTTGTTTTGAAGGATTGTCGATGTCCTTGTGCTTGGGAAGAACACGAATTGTGTAACCATGACGTCCGCTTGAATCCGACTTGATCGTGCCGACAAATTCAAAGACTGTCCCCTTCGGTTTCCCGGATGGGGTCATCGGGCCGACTGTCGGTTTCACGATTGCTCCGTTGGAATCGAGCGCGCCGTGATAGAGTTCGAGTGAGACATCCTCCGGGGTGAGATTTGCCAGATCGATGCTGGCGTGGACGTCCAGCGATTCTCCGACCTTCATTCCCTTTTGGCCGTCCGACTTGATCTCAACCAACTTCAACCTTGGCCAGTTCGCCTGCAGTTTAGTCCTCCATGCCGCGAGTGCCTTCGCTCCCCGAAGCGTATCGCCGGAGAGGGAAACGGAATGTGAGTGCGCCGGCAGGTAATACTCTTCTGTGTACTGCCTCACCATCCGGTTAGTATTAAACACCGGACAGATTTCCCTCATGGAAGTTTTCATTTTGCTGATCCAGGCACGGGGCAATCCGTCGCCGCCGCGTTTGTAGAAGAGTGGAACCAGCTCCTTTTCGAGGAGATCGTAGAGATCATTCGATTCGACTTCGTCCTGGTAATTGTCGTCTCCATATTCTTCTCCCCTGCCGATGGCCCACCCGGTATTGGCGTTGTATCCCTCAACCCACCAGCCATCAAGAACGCTGAGGTTCAATGCCCCGTTCACAGCCGCTTTCATACCACTTGTACCGCTTGCTTCGAAAGGACGCTTCGGCGTGTTGAGCCAGACGTCAACGCCCTGAACCAGATAGCGGGCCACCACCATGTCGTAGTCCTCGATGAAGACGATTCGCCGCCGTGCCTCCGGCTGCCTGGCAAAATGCAGAATCTGCCGGATTAGCTCTTTGCCAGGGTTGTCCATTGGATGCGCCTTCCCCGCGAAGATGATCTGCACGGGACGATCCTTGTCGTTAAGAATGCGAATGAGCCTCTCCGCATCGCGAAGAAGAAGCGTCGCCCGTTTATACGTTGCGTACCTGCGTGCAAATCCTATCGTGAGAGCGTCGGAGTTAAGGACTTCGGCCCCTTGTGCGACCTCTGTTCTAAGCGCCCCGCGGTATTCAAGCTGACTCCGAAGCCGCTGTCGGGCAAACGCGACCAGCCGCTCCCGCCTCCGCTCATGTGTCCGCCACAACTCTTCGTCGGGGATACGATGCACAAAACTCCATAGGGCATTCTCGTTCATGTCCTCTTTCCATCGCGGGCCGAGGTATCGTTCGAACAATCCCGCCATATCTCGGCTCACCCATGATGGAACGTGAACTCCATTCGTGATGGAACCAATCGGCGTGTCGGAGACCGGAATCCCCGGCCACACATTTTGCCACATCGCGCGGGAAACCTGGCCGTGCAGCTTGCTCACCCCGTTGCTGTAGGCCGACATCCTCAATGCCAGGATCGTCATGCAAAAATCTTCTGCGTCGTCGTCGAGGTTTCTGCGCCCGAGACCTAAAAATTCTTTACGGCTAAGACCACACTTCTTATAAAATTCACTGAAATACTTGTCCATCAGAACGGGAGTGAAATAATCGTTCCCTGCCGGCACCGGGGTATGAGTCGTGAACACTGTTCCCGCCGTCGCAGCCTCGCGGGCTTCCGCAAACGAGATGCCGTGCTCTACCATCAATTGCCGGCACAGCTCAAGGGAGAGAAACGCCGAATGTCCTTCGTTCATATGGCAAACGGTCGGCCGCATTCCCATCGCACACAATGCGCGGTAGCCGCCGATCCCGAGCATCATTTCCTGCTTGATCCTGATTTCCCGATCTCCGCCGTACAGCTGATCCGTGATATCCTGATCTTCCTGGGAGTTAAGAGGAATATTGGTATCGAGAAGAAACACTGGAATTCGTCCAGCCTGGACTCTCCATACCTGAGCAAAAACGTTTCGGCCGGGGAACTCCACGCTTATTGTGATTGGCTTGTCATCTTTGTCACGCTCGATTTGAATCGGGAGGGTATAGAAATCATTTTCGGGATGACGCTCCTGCTGCCATCCATCGGCGTTGAGATATTGACTGAAGTACCCTTGCTGATAAAGCAGCCCTACGCCAATCAACGGAACGCCAAGATCGCTGGCCGATTTGATATGGTCGCCCGAGAGGATCCCGAGCCCCCCCGAATAGTTAGGCAGACACTCGGTCAAACCGAATTCGGCCGAGAAATAAGCAATCGTCGGAGTATTCTCTTTGCCGTGCCGTTTATGATACCAACTCGAGCTCATGTCGAGGTACTGGCTGTAACGATCCCATGCGCGATCGAGTTCTCCGAGAAAAGCCTCATCGCGCGCGAGCGTATTGAGATGCTCTTGCTTAATGGCCCCGAGCATCTGCACCGGATTGTGGTGCGACGCTTCCCACAGATCTGTATCGAGCCGCATAAACAACTCGAGAAGCTCATGATCCCATACCCACACAAGGTTATAGGCGAGGGCGTAGAGGCGCTGGAGCGGTTGCGGGAGCGATGGGGCGATTGAATAAGTGAAAATCGGGCGAGTCATATATCCTCCGTCGAGAACATTGAGGTAAAAACTGGTCGGGGTTTAACAAAATTTTCGGTTAATGCAATTCATCGAGCGGCACACCGTCTACCGTACGCGGATAGTTAATCCTGAAGGCGCGAGCAAGCGTTGGCGCTATGTCAACAGTATGGACTTCGCGATTCAGATGTAATGCCTTTGCCCCGTCTCCCCAAAATACGATAGGAACGTGCGTATCATACCGGTACACTGAACCATGAGTCGTCCCGGTGGAACTTTCTTCGATAAGATAATACTCACGGAAGCGGAGCTGAAAGTCTTCCCCGCGCCCATGAAAATAACTGCGCCTGAACTCATCCATATACGGCCTCTCCGGGCTGTCCGGATTCAGAAGTTCGCGGCGAAAGTACACATCCGCGATGCAGCCGACCTTCCGCAGTGCATCGCCAACCCGTCGCTCGAACTGAAGACTGTCTCTGCCGGTCCCGAGAGCCTCGCGATAATTCAGAAATCCCCGCTCTTCAAATATCGATTTGTTCATCCCCCACTCGGTTCGGATGGC
>CAYYHS010000342.1:0-3747 GCA_964471785.1 uncultured Chitinophagaceae bacterium | reverse complement strand
GTGAAAGAAGCAATCCGATTTTACAAAGGATTGTCTGAAAAGTCCGATAAGGAGTTACTTGACGGGAATTTCTCGAAGGAGGAAGTTGAAGCAGGGTTAAGGAAGCTGACCTTTTAAGGATACGATGCCCGGTAACCCGACTCCAGACTAGCAAACCCGCCCTTATGTCACACGGCGGGTTTTCCGTTCTAAAGCGAGTTCACGTCGGAACACGCATTGCTTTCCACATGCTCGCGTAATCTCATAAGCACCCTCCGTTGGGGCATGGAGCCGCATTTTCTTGCTCTGCCCGGCCCCGAACGTGATCCTGGTTCTTGACATTCGAACACGAATTTGATAGAATTGCTTTGACCCGAGGGTAGTTCCGGGTCGCTTTGCCCTTCCTTTCTTTTGACGAACCTTGATCGAAAAATGCTCAGCACAATTTCGTTCGTGGCCAACCTCCATGACTTCGCGAGTCGTACGTTATCGACCGGCGGAGTTGTTCACCGAGCCACATTTGATGGATCGAGCTTTTTCCAGTGGAGTATATTTCTCCAGACTCGTATATTCTGTTGAAGGCGGAGGGACCAAACAATTGACGAAGAAGTTACTGCTCCTTAAGCGACACCAGGCCCGGTTTATGTCTCCAGGCGGGACCTGGATCGGTGAAATTCCATGAACTCTTGAACTACTAAGGCTGGACAATGTATAACAAAAAGCTGTCGCTTTTCCTTTTGACGGTAGGTCTCTATGCGAACCTGCTCTCTCAGGCCAAGCCGTCTCTCCAACAGCCCCTTTTTCCGCCAGGTGAAGAGAGTGCCCGTGCCGCTCTCGACAAATCGCCGAGGCATGGCGAGTGGGTGGATATCCCATACGACGGGAAGACTCCGCTACGAACCTGGATTAGCTACCCTGAGCGAAACGACAAAGCTCCGGTGATTGTCATCATTCATGAAATATTCGGTTTGTCGGATTGGATTCGGTCGGTGGCAGATCAATTTGCGGCTGAGGGATTCATCGCAGTTGCGCCCGATTTTATTTCAGGATATGGGCCGAACGGCGGCGGATCGGCTTCAGTGTCGACGCGCGACTCCGTTGTCATGCTTATTCACAACGTCTCGGCAGAAGAAACGTATAAGCGGCTTGATGCAGCGCTCGCCTATGCAGCAAAAATTCCGTCCGCGAACGGAAAGAGTGCTACCGTCGGATTTTGCTGGGGAGGGGGGAGGAGTTTCGGCTACGCTTGCATCGAACAAAAGTTGAGTGCGGCGATAGTTTACTATGGAGTGTCGCCCGACTCGTCTGAACTAGCAACACTGAACGTGCCGGTGCTCGGACTCTATGGCGGAGACGATGCTCGGGTTGGAGCCACAGTTCCCCCCGCATTCGCAGTGGTCAAAACCCTGGGAAAGACGTTTGAGTATGAGATGTTTGAAGGGGCCGGACATGGTTTTCTGCGCGACCAGAGCGGCCGTGACGGCGCCAACCTCCGAGCGGCACAAAAGGCGTGGCCAAGAATGCTGGCGTTTCTGAAGAAATATTTTTGAGAGAAGCTTTCCATTGTGATGGAAAGATCAAAAAGAGTACTCTGACCGTTGCCTGCAGGCAGCGGTCTTTTTTTTGTGCAGAATTGCGCACCAGATAAATCCACTTGATGCTGACCGGGAGTTTCAATACTTTGTACTCGCACCAGAAATTGTTCAATCCGAAAAATGCAAAAGGAGAAGTGCACGGTGGCCAATCAATTGAATAAGTACAGCTCTCAGCTCACTCAAAAGAAATCACAGGTCGGCTCAAAGGCGATGTTGTACGGCATCGGGCTGACGGACGACGATATGAATAAGGCGCAGGTCGGCATCGCCAGCATGGGCTGGGAGGGGAATACCTGCAACATGCACCTTAACGATCTTGCGAAAATTGTGAAACAAGGAGTGCAGGACGCAGGTCTCGTCGGATTGATTTTTCATACGATCGGCGTCAGTGACGGCATCGCAATGGGGACCGTAGGAATGAAGTCGTCTCTTCCGTCGAGGGAGATCATTGCGGATTCAATTGAAGCCGTCATGCATGCCCAGTGGTACGATGCAAACATCTCTCTCCCCGGCTGTGACAAGAATTTGCCCGGTTCGGTCATCGCCATGGGGCGGCTTAACCGGCCGAGCATCATGATTTATGGGGGGACGATTCGGGCTGGACATTTCGGCGGCCGTGCCCTCGACGTCGTCTCTGCGTTCGAGTGCTACGGGGAATATATCGCCGGCAAGGTGAATGAAAAAGAACTGAGCGACGTTCTTCATCACGCTTGCCCCGGCCAGGGGGCGTGCGGCGGCATGTATACCGCCAACACGATGGCTTCCGCTATCGAGTCACTCGGCATGAGCCTTCCGTACAGCTCATCGACTCCCGCGACAAGCGAAGAGAAAATAACCGAATGCAGGAATGCAGGGAAGGCGATTCTGAATTTGTTGGAACGCGATATCAAGCCGCGCGACATTATGACGCGCAAGGCGTTTCTCAACGCAATCACCGTCGTCATCGCGCTTGGCGGTTCGACGAACGCAGTTCTGCATCTCATTGCGATGGCCAAGTCGGTTGGAGTGAAACTGACGATCGACGATTTCCAGACAGTCAGCGACCGGGTACCTTTCCTTGCCGACCTTAAACCGAGCGGCAAATATGTGATGGAGGATGTCCAGACAGTCGGCGGTGTACCGGCTCTTCAGAAAATGCTGTTGAAGGCAAAACTGCTCGACGGTCGATGCCTGACCGTAACCGGAAAAACCTTAGAGGAAAATCTCGAGGGACTTCCTGGACTTAAGGAGGGCCAAAAAATCATTTTCCCCCTTTCAAACCCGATCAAGAAGACAGGGCACATCCAGATCCTCTACGGCAATCTCGCGAAAGAAGGAGCTGTCGCCAAGATTACCGGAAAAGAGGGGCTGCGTTTCTCGGGTCCGGCAAAAGTGTTTGACTCCGAAGAAGAGACGTTGACCGCACTTGAGAAGAAGAAAATTGTTGCCGGGGATGTAGTGGTGATTCGATACGAAGGACCGAAGGGAGGCCCGGGGATGCGAGAGATGTTGACGGTCACCTCGACAATCATGGGAGCAGGCCTCGGGAAAAGCGTGGCCCTTATCACCGACGGACGGTTTTCCGGCGGAACGCATGGTTTTGTCGTCGGACATATTACCCCCGAGGCGCAGGCCGGCGGTGTGCTGGCGGTCGTGAAGGACGGAGACATCATTACGCTCGATGGCGAAAAAAATACGATCACGTTGAAAGTTCCATCCAAGGTTATTGCCCAACGTCTCAAGAAGTGGAAAGCGCCGCCGTTCAAGGCGAAACGGGGTATGCTCTATAAATATATCAGAAACGTTTCGTCTGCTTACGAAGGCTGCGTTACGGATGAGGGGTAATTGACTGATGGGTTCGCAGTGCGCCTCCGCATGCACGTCACCCTGAAACGCCTTTATTCAGGGTCTGATTGTCGCACATCTTAAAGACTAGATCCCGACTTTCGTCGGGATGTCGAGCTGCATGAAAACGTCTGAGTCCACAACCACGTCACCCTGAAACGCTTTTATTCAGGGTCTAATTATATCCTTGCATATTACTTTTGGGGGGCCAAATGAAAAGGGGATATGTATATATCTTAACTAATGCTCACCGGACCACGTTTTACATCGGAGTAACGAGCGACATCGATCGAAGGATCGCTCAACACAAAGAAGGGACAGGTTCAAAGTTCACTTCAAAATACAAGAC
>CAYYHS010000341.1:0-3751 GCA_964471785.1 uncultured Chitinophagaceae bacterium | reverse complement strand
TATTTTTTGCTGAGCGAATAAGCCCGGCTGAAAAGAGTCGATTCTGAGGAGGAGAAGAGCGGAGAACACGAACGATCTGAAACTAATCTTACATCTCATGGAAACTCCCGTTGTTGATCTTCATAAAGTCAGAATTGCGTCCCCCATTCGCCGGCAATGAGGAGCGCCGCGCTGCGAGACAATTCGCATCCATCAAACCGGCCTCGATGCAATCTCCGGGAGACTGCATCGAGGAGCCCGATCCTATATCCGAGTCTAGCTACTTCATCAACAACATTTTTCTCACGAATACGTGTCCGGGGGTACTCAAGCGATAGAAATACAGACCGCTCGCGAGATTGCGTCCATCAAACCGAACTGTGTGCACTCCAGCGCTCTGGTTCCCATCGACAAGCGTGGCAACTTTTTGTCCTATGATATCGAACACACTAAGCCACACATGACTGTTCGCCGGCAATTGGTAGCTGATCACCGTTGACGGGTTAAACGGATTCGGATAGTTCTGCTCCAACGCAAAGTCCGATGGCATCGGATTGGCTGCCCCGCTCACGCCCGAGGTCGCGGAAGTGCTCAACGCGCCAATATTGACATCGCCCGGCAGATTGCCTGCGAAATAAGGATTCGTCCAGGAAGCCGGGGGCGTAAACCCATGCCCCGCGGCCATCGACGCCGGCAGGGGGTGATAATCGTTGCTTCCATCGAGCGCAAACCAATCGTTCGAAAAGAATGGACTGTAGCTGACAAAAAGGGCGCTTGCACTGATTCCCACGATGTCGTGCGACGCTTGCCGGTTCACGCCGTCATCAGGAAAATATCGTGCTGATCCGCTTAGACTGTCGACCGAGTAGAAATAGAGGTTATTGTCATGGACCGTGCGGACCGTGTCTGCCTTCGTTGTGATTTCAAGCTCCTGGTACATGTCGCCCATGATATTGTTATAGATCTGTGCCCGGCCGCTGGCGTCGACGAGAATTGCGTACCCAAGTTCACCGACGCGTCGCCATCCGCCGGCAACGATGGTGTTGTTGTGAACGCACATGTTTGTCAGCCGCGGCAACGTAACGTCTGCATTGATTTTGATCCCATTGCCGCCCGATCCCCAGATCACGTTATAGGCAATTTCACCGATCGTTCCGGCTTTGACGTTGATGTTGTCGCCGTCGGGCGCCCCGCACCACTTGATCGTATTTCGAAGAATGCTGGCACTTCCGCCGTGCAGGCCGATACAATCGTCGACGGTTCCAATGACAGTATTGTCCGTAAAGAGAGTTGTCGTTGTGTTAGCAAAATCTGAGTAGATGTCTACGGTGCGGTATGCATGGCCCGAAACATCGCTCCCTCCCGCCCAGAGAATTGTCGTCCATTTCATTTCAAAGTATTTGCAGGAGTCCCCCACGATCCCTCCCCATTGGCCGGGTCCCGTTCTCTTTTCCACTGGGACTGTAATGAGATTGGGTTTCGCTTTCGTACCGTCGCAGATAAAAGTTCCGAGGACGTGGATCCATCCAGTCGGGCTTGCCATGATGATGGTGTCGCCAGCGCTGATCTGAAGCGTGTCGCCGGCGTTGATCACCAGGCTGTCTTGGACAGTATAGGTAAGATTCGGCGTTGTTTTTCCTTTGACAACGCCGGAGAGGGTCAGCGGCAATTGAGCCCGCGAGCTTGTTGAGTCCGCCAGGAAAAAAATGAGCATGGCCGTAAGGACTTTCGACATGGTACCTCCTTGAATTTATTTATGATTTCGTTAGTTGGTTGAATTCCTGTTTAATGACGTTGACACTAAAGCTGATAGCTGATGCCGATCGATCCCCGCATACGATTCAAGTCACGTTCAATGACAATTGGGTCATGCTTGATGTAATTGCCCGATGCTACTTCTGTGATAGCCGGAGCGCTGGTAAGATTGATCAACTTCACACTCAGCTTCAGATTGGCAAACAATTGCTGGTCAGCCGATAGATCGACCTCGCCGACGCCATCCTGATATGTGTCATATCCATCCAGCCTGCTGACGGCAAAAAGCCGGCGTCCGGTATAATTGTAGGACACGGTCGCTTCTGTGCCCCAGCTTTCGTTCCCGTACGAAAGGATGACATTGGCGATCTGCGGCGACTGGGATTGGAGCGGCCGGGTTTGCTGGTAATATGTTTGAACCAGGTCTCCGTTGAGATCCTCGGCAGAAACCTGTTTTGTGCTTGTAATTCTCGAAACGACGTAACTGTAGTTTGCCGAAATCCCCATCGGGCCAAAATGTTTTGACAGGACGGCTTCAAATCCATAGACTGTTGCCGGATCGCCATTTCCTTTCGTTGTCACAAGAACTACGCCGACAGATTGGAATTGATCTTCGATTGGATCGGTTATTTTCTTGTAATAGATGCCGGCAGAGTACACATCGGACGGGTTAGGGTTATACTCATAACGGAGATCGACATTCGTTGCACGCGCCGGAAGCAGATTAGGATTTCCTTGGGACTGGCTTGCGTCTGATCGGTCAACTGCTGGGACAAGGTCAAAATAGCTGGGGCGGCTGAGGGTGCGGGAAATCGAAAGCCGGCCAATTTGTTCCGGGTTGAATTCGTATCTGAAATGGATTCCCGGCAAGAAATCCACCATCCTGACGTCAGCCTGCCGCCCTGTGAAGGATGCAGACGCCATTGTAAAGTAGTTATCATGTGCCTGCTCCCACCTCAACCCGCTTAAGATTTGAAGTTGCCCGAGATTGAGGGTGTACTGCAGATACGAAGACAAAAAGTTCTCGCTGGCCTTGTAGTTTTGATACCCGTAGACAGATGTTCCCGACGTGCTCGCATACCCGAATACGGTGACCTTAGCACTGTCGATCGTGGTAAACGGCTGTGTGCTTCCATGAATTATCGACGGGTTGAGTTTGTAATCGTCTTCATAGTTCGAGCGGCTGAGTTTTTGCACAACGAATCCTGCCTGGAGAGTATGCATCCCATCCGATGTCAAACGGAGCGTTCCATCCATCTTGCCCAGATATTGATGATCATCATTTTTTCTCCAGGAATGGGTGATGCTGCCTAATCCCACAAAAGGTTGAAGATTCCCATGGGCATCGTAATTTTGCAGGAGCGAGTATTCAGCTTCGTCAGGGCGATCCTGGACGGCATCGGTGCTGTTGGCTACCCAGCTCAACGAAAAAGGGGAGGTCGTAAAATGGCTTCCGGCGATTGAGATGCTGGAGACATCTTGAATCCTCAACGCGGAGCGATTGGTATAGGTGAGGTCATTGGCGCCTCGCGCCCCGTCAATTTCTGTCTGAAGTCCGAAACGAGTTTGCGCCTCTTCCTGCCGGACATACATATATGTTGAGGAGAGTTCTTGTCCTTCATCTGCGATAAAATCCGCCTTTGCTACCGCACCGTCTCGTGCCTTGTTTGTGTAGTAGGATTGATTGTCATAGGTGGATGCATAGGGAATGAGGTGCCCCTCACTGTCGACGGTGTTGATATCGGACCCGAGAGAGTAGAAATCTGTTTGGACTCGGTTATAGGTATTCTGATAACTGCCGGCAGCCATCAGCCCGAGCTTATCGCCAAAAAAACGGTTGCCGATAAGAGCGGAATAGAGCCCGTCAACCGGCGCCGTGCCATTTGTGAATTTCAGATTGGCGGTTGTAAAATCGGAGGCTGATGGATTGTACCTGGGTTTGATCTGGGCGGTCGGATCAGTATCGCTCACGGTTCCATGGAGACGCTCAGGGTCAAGTTCGTTGACCGTACTTCTG
>CAYYHS010000340.1:0-3752 GCA_964471785.1 uncultured Chitinophagaceae bacterium | reverse complement strand
CTGAGATTTACGATTTTCTCCGCCTGCTTTTCGCCCGGGTCGGCGTGCAATTCTGTGTCAACTGCGGCACGAAAGTTCAAAAGCAAAGCGTCGATCAGATTATCGACGCGATCATGAGAATGCCGGTAGGAGCGAAGACACAGATACTCGCGCCCGTCGTTAAAGGACGAAAGGGGCACTATCGCGAACTCTTCGAACAAATCGTAAAGGACGGCTTCCTGCGTGTGCGGGTCGACGGTGAGGTAAAAGAGATTTCCAAAGGGATGAAAGTAGACCGATATAAGGTGCACGACATCGAAATTGTGGTCGACCGCATCGTTGTAAAAAAAGAGAGCCGTAGCCGCATCGCTGACTCAGTTGAAGTGGCCCTGGGATTTGGATCTGGGGTTCTCATCGTCAACGATGGATCGGCCGATTATCTTTACAGCAAACACTATTCGTGTCCGAACTGCGGGACTAGCTATGAGGAGCCGGCACCAAATTCCTTCTCATTCAATACCCCCTATGGATCCTGCCCGTCGTGCGAAGGATTGGGAGAAAAAAAGGAGTTCGATCTTTCGCTTATTCTCCCTGATGACAAGCTTTCAATCAGTCAGGAGGGTATCGCTGCTCTCGGAAAGCCCCGCCAAACGTGGTTCTTCAGCCAGGTGCGGTCGGTTCTCAAACGACACGGAGCGGATTTTGACACTCCGCTGAAAGATCTTTCCAAACAGGCTCGTCAAGAGTTGCTCTACGGAACCGGAAAGGAAAAGATCGAAGTCGAATATACGCATGGCGGAGGGAAGCCGATTATTTACAAGCACCGGTTCAGCGGAGTTGTCGGGATGTTGCAGAATTATTATGCCGAGACTGCGTCTCCGAAAATTCGTGAATGGGTGGAGGCGTTCATGAGTACGACCCGCTGCACGAACTGCAACGGGGGAAGGTTGCGCAAGGAGAGTCTCGCAATCCGTCTGGAAGACATGGTTTCAAAAAAGTCGGTCAACATCGCAGACGTGGTGAGCCTCTCATTGTTGGAAGCCCGCGATTTGTTCAAGACTCTTACGCTCAGTCCTCGTCAGATGGAAATCGGAAAACAAATATTGAAAGAGATCAACCAGCGCATTGAGTTCATGGTGAATGTCGGGCTGGGGTACCTTACGCTCGACAGGGCTGCCAAAACGCTCTCCGGCGGCGAGGCGCAGCGAATCCGGCTCGCGACGCAGATCGGATCGCAACTCGTCGGTGTTCTCTATATCCTCGACGAACCGAGCATCGGACTACATCAACGAGACAACATGAAGCTCATCGCCTCGTTGAAGCAGCTGCGCGATCTCGGGAATACCGTCCTCGTCGTTGAACACGACAGAGAAATGATCGAGCAAGCGGATTATGTGGTCGACCTCGGTCCTGGAGCGGGCGAACACGGAGGAACAATCGTTGCGGTGGGGGAACCGGGAAAGTTAAAAGTGAAAAGTGAAAAGTTAAAAGTGGGGGAAAAAAATAGCGGTTTGTCGTCGACCATGGAATATCTTCAGGGGAAAAGGAAAATCGAATTCAGTTCCTCGAGGCGTAAAGGGAACGGCAAGCATCTAACACTGAAGGGGGCGACTGGAAATAATCTCAAGAACATTACAGCGAAAATCCCTCTCGGGATTATGGTCTGCGTTACCGGCGTGAGCGGCTCCGGCAAGTCGTCGCTCATCAACGAAACGCTTCTTCCCATTCTCTCGAGAAAGTTTTATAAAACCAAGATCTCTTCGTTGCCGTATGTAGCTCTCCGGGGGGAAGATGATATTGACAAAGTCATTGATATCGATCAATCGCCGATCGGCAGAACGCCCCGGTCGAATCCGGCGACATATACCGGCATGTTTACGATGATCCGGGATTTGTATACCCAGCTCCCGGAAGCAAAGATCAGGGGATACAAAGCCGGCCGATTCAGTTTCAACGTGAAGGGTGGAAGATGCGAGGGCTGCGAGGGAGACGGAGTCCGAAAGATCGAAATGAATTTTTTGCCGGATGTCTATGTGGTGTGCGACGTCTGAAAAGGGAAACGGTATAACCGTGAAACGCTGGAAGTTCTGTTCAAAGAAAAATCAATTGCCGACGTGTTGGAGATGACGGTGGAGGAAGCCCTCGGATTTTTCAGCGAGATGCCCCGGATCGGGCGGAAGCTCCAGACTCTCTACGATGTCGGCATGGGATACGTACGGCTGGGACAGCAGGCGACGACGTTATCCGGAGGCGAAGCGCAGCGAGTAAAACTTTCGACTGAACTTTCAAAAATTGGCACCGGAAATACTCTCTATGTTCTCGACGAGCCGACGACGGGATTGCATTTCGACGACGTGAAAATGCTTCTCACCGTCATCAACAAGCTTGTTGACAAAGGGAACACTGTTGTCGTCATCGAGCACAACCTCGATGTGATCAAAACAGCAGACTGGATTATCGATCTCGGGCCTGAAGGAGGAAATGAAGGGGGTTATATTGTAGCGGAGGGGACGCCGGAGCAAGTGAGCAAGAACCCAGCTTCGTTTACAGGACAATATCTTGTGAAAGAGTTAAAAGTGAAAAGTTAAAAGTGCAAAAGTAAAGTTCAAATGTTAAATTTTTTAGCGCAATGTTCTTGTTCAACTTAGAGTTATCAACTTTACTTTTGAACTTTCCAGTGTGATTTTTGAACTTAAAACCAATGAAACTAATCATATTCCTAGCTCTCTTCATTGTCGGTTGCCTACACGCATATGGCCAGGACACGGCCTCGACGGAATTTCAGGGAACCCAAACGACGGGGTACGAGGATGCGATGGAAATTGTCTCGACAGTTGTATTGGTTCCCCTTGCGTTAGGGTCTACGGCCGTTGGGATTCTTCCACCGAGCGGGGGAGTGGTGCTGCACGACGGAAAAGCAAACGGCATGATATCGTTCGAATCCGGCGTTGGATTTGGTGAGAGAGTCGACCTGAAACGATTTTCCGACGCCCGCCTTCTGGTCAGTTACAATCATATCTATGGTGGAAGTCTGAAGGATTTCATCAGAGTAGAAGCGACGCGCGATATTCATTTCGAATTCATCGACAGGCGCAAGATTGTGCTCTTCGGGGTCAGTCCTTCGGCGGGATTGATTACGGACTTTCCGACAACGGGTTACACGGTAGGTGTCTCTTCCTGGATCATGACCCCGTGGCTCTCGTATTTTGGCTTCATCCCACAACATACGTTCGGTATTTCGTACCGCTACAATAAGTATTTCGGCGGGAAGGGATCCGGCGAAATCACCGCGGGAATTTCTTCGGCGTTTACGTGGGGGTGGTGAAAACGAAACAGTGTTTATCGCGAAGAAAACAAAATCAGGAATGTCAAGAACAAGCTCGATACTGATGTGCAACTATGGATCGGGCACTCTATCGTGACACCCATCTGTTCCCTTTTACAGAGAATCTCCAGAGATGTCCCTTACCTTTTGTTATCCCGATTCGCTTCGATTTTGCCACGGACAAAGATGCAACGGGAGATGCTGCAGCGAGAAAGATCTCCGAACCGAGTAGATCGGTTCCGTTTTCTTCTCTGCCAATCCCGAACGCCTGGCATAACTTCGCCGGTCCATTCGCAATATCCCGTTCATCCCTTTCATCCGCTGTGAATCCCCTATTCTTTTTCATCGTTTCAATTCCCTCCATCGGTTCCACTGCTCGTATCAACACTGCTTCGCCGACTTCCTATTTGCCCGTTACAACATTGGCGCAATAGTGCATCCCGTACGT
>CAYYHS010000339.1:0-3756 GCA_964471785.1 uncultured Chitinophagaceae bacterium | reverse complement strand
CAACTGCGACATCCCCGGGGACTTTCAGTCTCCGGTCCGCCAAATACCGCATGCAGCCAATAGCCATGACATCGTTCGCTGCAAAAATCGCGGTGGGCCTATTTTCATGGCTGGAGAAGATTCGCTTTGCAGCTTCATAACCGTCTACCATCGCCGTATTCGCGCGGTCGACGCTTTCCCACTGATCGTTCGGAAGAATTCCGGCACCAAGGAGCATATTCCGGTACGTCGCATAACGTTCTTGGATGCTAGGATGCTTAATATCACCTCCAATGAATCCGATCTTTTTGTGACGTCCCTCAAGGAGGTGTTGCATAACAAGCTCCGCGCCTGCTTTGTTATCCATGATGATGCTCGAAACTCGCGGCGAGACGAAATCTATAAGGATCAGCGGGATATGCTTATTGGAGATGTAATCGATCCACGATGATCCGATTTTACCTGCAATGATGATTCCATCTACATTATTGTCAAAGAGGAAACGGGGCATTTCCTCAGTTTGTTTGACATTTTTGGAGACGGTGGTCAACAAGACATAATAGCTGTGCTTTCGTGCCTCGAGCTCTGTTCCAAGGAATATTCTTGTATAGAAGGGTTCTGACTGGGAAAAGTGCTCATCAGTGAGGATGAAACCGATATTCCCGCTCAGGTTTGACGCCAGCCCTCGCGCGCTTGGTTGCGGGTGAAAATCCAGTTCTTTGATGATGCTGAGAACTTTTTGTTTCGTGGTTTCGCTGACGTACCCTTTTTTGTTCAACACAAGTGAAACCGTCGATAGAGACAAACCGGCTTTCTTTGCAACATCTCGAATAGTCGGTTTTCGTCTCATATAGTAAAGCGCTTATATTGAAAACATGGCTAGATTCTGAAAAAAGGGGCTAGTTGACAAGATGGCAAGCAAAAATATCGAACCGCTTCGATATTAGAGAAAAGACGTCCCAAAGTCAAGCGTTTTTTTAAAAAAGAAAATCCTATTTTACGTTTGCTTCAATAACGGCTATCGGAGTTTTTGGAAATCCGCACAGAGACATTATGGTGGCCAATGCCAGAAAGCCCCAGAAAAGTTGCAATCCAATGATCACACAGTTTGCCGGCTCCAGCCTTCCGGCGCGGGGAGCTTTTGAGACGTGTCCTATCTGTTAGACTTCTTCAATCTGTTGCGGGCAATCTCATTCAAAATGTACCTAGTGCCGTTTCTCAAAAATATTCTTGTATTTCTTTGTCATCAGACACTTCGACTCCGCCCAGTGTGACTCTGGCCTGCAAATACAATATCTATTATTGGAAGCAGCACTAGTATCCCGTCGGAGTCCACAATCTGTAGGAAAATCAGATTTTGTCTTGACAGAAACGCTTCAAAGGATTAGACTGACGTGCAAAACCATTCTGAGGAATTCCGATGAATGGCTACTGTGTTGGCGTCTTGTGCAGCGAGTGAATGAATGCCTCTGCGCCCTGGACTCCAAGCCCCACCCCTGTGCCAATCATCAGCCCGTCGACGAAGTTGTCGCGGAACACCGTCGGCGGCATAGCTGAGACATTCTGAAGCACACCAACGACCATCGTCAAAAGCACGAACATGGTCCCGTAGACGAGGCCGATAATAATGAATTTTCCCCACGTAAATGCGGCGAGCCTTCGTTCGAACACGAAAGCAAGCCAGATAACCGGCAGGTTTACTCCAAACGACCAGAACCCGGAATACAATACCGGCATCGATGTCGAGGCAACGATGAACTGGACGGCACTCGTGCAAACGGCTGCTGTAATCGCCTCAGACAATCCACGAATATGATAAAAAGCAAAAATAAATGCTCCCGTAAAACCGAACGCGACATATGCAAAATAGATATCTTTGTAGTTGAAGACTTCACTCCCGTGCATGATAAGCCCGACCGTAATACTTCCCAATACACCGATGAGAGTAATAAGTCCAAGTTTCCAGAGTTGGCCAAGAATTTCTTTCATGGAATCCTCCTTCGTAAGAGAATGCGGATGTCAGTTCTATCCCCTACCGTTAATCGAGAATCCATATGTCTGCGGTGAATATGGGATTTTTTCCCAGGATTGTCAATCATCGAATGCCCTTCAGATCTTCATACGTCATCAACTTCTTCAACAGATCTCGTTCTCCGAAATAAGCTTCCGTGAACTATGTATTTGCGATAACATTTTGGACATAGCGTATAACGACGCATGGAAGAGCCAAAATTACTTCTCCCTACAAGAGGAGTTGGATAGCCACATTCACAAAGCCATGCTGCCCTATCTCCTGCGGCGCCTGCCATTCCAGTCCTTCCGCTGAGAAAAGAGATCGAGACAGTAATTTGGTGTGTCTTGCCTTTATGTTTCGTCTTCACATGCAAATCTCTATGTTATCGACGGAGGAATGTGCCAACCAACCATCAGATAATCAATACCGCGATTGAGGTATCTGCAAATCCACTTGTTTCGGCGAAACATATCTCTTTGTAGACGTTTATAGAATATCAGACTTTGCCATTGCCGCGTTTCCTGTATAGGTCTTGGCAAGTGGCGAGATCGGCCTTCGCGAGCGGAGTCTACTACTGTCCGATGGAGGCGGCCCGTTTCATTAGCACGAAAAAGTTCTTTTTGCTGAAATAGTATAAGGTCGTGTAGCCGAAACATCACCCCAATACTTTCAGAGGATATTGAAAGCAAAAGGGGAGAAACGTGTATTCACGCGCTGCAGAGGATGATGGAGGAGTCTTGGGGCGCCGGGTCCACGCCCAAAACAAAAATACCCAAATTTCTTTGGGCATTCTGGAAAACCAGCGGGGCCGATCCCAACGCAAAACGTCGGGACGACTTCCTGCGTGACAGACGATGCGCCGGCTTCAAATTTCATCAGCTTCAAATTTTTCGATAACAAAAATCCTGTAAGAAAACATCTCACAGCAACTGAACTGGTAACCACTCGCCTCATTGAGAAAAACTGTGTATTGCAAATCAACGTAAGCAAAAACCCATCTGATTGCAACAACTGAGCGCATGCTGCTACTTCAACAGCAGCATCCGCTTCGTATCACGATACCCCCCTGCCTGCAATGTATAGAAGTAGATGCCGCTTGGTTTCGCGGCCGTATCCCACCTAACCGTATACCGTCCTGCGTTTTGCCTCACAGATACCAATACTGCAATGTCTCTGCCAAGATTATCGTACACCTTCAGCATCGCAAAACTGTTCGCCGGTAACTGATAGCTTACCACCGTCGCCGGGTTAGAGGGGTTTGGATAATTTTGGAGAAGAGAGTAAACTGATGGAATTCGAGTATCCGCCGTTTTCACAACTCCTGTTAACTGCGGAGTATACGCCTTCAGCGTGTTCTCGCTTTAATCGTACATCCAGAAGATTCCATCAAGATAGACCTGCGCAGATCTCCCCGGCATGTTGTAACCCGCGAGGACAGATCCATCTGAGGGATTCATTTTCAATACACTGTCAGCACCTGTCCACAGCTAGTTAACTGCATAACACAGGTAGCTCGTCCTCAGGTTGACTTTATAAAACGGAATCGCGGGGGCCTTGGGCACGAGGCTCGGATCGAACTTCACGACCCCGTGATCCTGAGTCAGGTTCTATATATCGATGCCGAGATAAAGATTTACTCCGTCCCTTGCCAAACCGCCGAATTCATTTGAAGCGGCAATCCCGGACGCTGCCGGAAGTTGGTTTGATGATTTACTCGTCCCGATATCTATCTTGAAGACCTCGCGATACCCTTGTCCGATCCT
>CAYYHS010000338.1:0-3782 GCA_964471785.1 uncultured Chitinophagaceae bacterium | reverse complement strand
ATTCAATGAATAATAGTAGATCCCGCTGGGCAGCGTTGACCCATCCAATCGAACCGAATACGTTCCTGTTTCCTGCCGTTCATTGACCAAGGTTTTTACTTCCCGGCCAAGCACATCGTAGACCCGAAGAGAGACCAATCCAGACACTGCGAGGGAATACTCAATTGTCGTAGAAGGGTTAAATGGATTCGGATAGTTCTGCGACAATCCAAATGCCTTCGGCGCCGCGCCAACTTCCGTTTCGATAGACTGCGAGTATTTGAACGCGCCGTCTCGGTCGATCTGTTTCAGACGATATTGATACCTTCCTGATGGGACATTTACGTCGTTGTATGAATATGCCCCCGGCACATTGCTCGTTCCCATCCCTTCGACAAATCCCAATTTAGCCCACTCAATATTTCCATTCTGTATTCTGTCTCCTGTATTCTGAATTCTGCTTCTCTCGACCTCAAATCCATAATCATTTGTTTCGGTGGCGGTTTTCCAACTTAGCTCGACTGATCGTTCTCTTGTATTTGCTGTAAAGGTGGTCAGTTCCACCGGAAGCGGATCGGAACCTCCATCCACTGCGGCAATATGGCTCCGATTTGTTCCCAGGATCGTTGTCATGTCGTCTGCAATGTATATTCTGTTCGTGGCCGTAGAAACATGCATTCGCACACTCAATGCGCCCCCGGTATTGGTTCCATTGACATCCCAGCTTTCCACTGAAGCATCGGACGCTTTGATTGCCCCGTAATGTTCCCTTGCGGTAACACCGAGTGTATGGAACCCTCCACCAAGATATAGCATTGGCTCAGATCCGGTGTTTGAATACAGAATTGCCCGCACATCGCCATCCGGCCTTGTTGCCGAAGAATTATTCCACGTCGTCACCAGCGTCGGATTGGACCATCCACCGCTTGCGTCGAATTTTGCAATTTTTTGTATATCGAAAATGCCATTCATGGATGGGAATTGACCTCCGAAGTAAATTGTATTTCCAACGATTGCTGAACAAAATATACCCTGATCGAACACCGGATTCATATCCGTCACTGAACCATCCGATGTGTTCAATGCGGCAAAAAAATCTCGCTCTTGACTGCTCCAATGACCCAGAGCGTTATATCCCAAATACAACGTACTCCCGTCGGGAGAAACTTGAATATATCGCGTTGTGGCCGAAATGAAGCCGTCGGGATTGAATGCCGTTGCTTCCCCTGTTCCCGTTCCCTTCACCGCGGCTAGGTGTGACGGTCTGCTGACGCTTCCATTCACCGTTGTAAAACCATACCCATAAAAGAATAACGTATCGCCAGGAGAAAGAGACATCTTTTCTACTGCATCGTCAACATTCGGATTCCATGTTGCATCGGCATTCCCTGTCACGACATCGATCTTTGCAAGGTTGTTTCTATTCTGTCCGCCAATGGATGTAAAACTTCCACCAACGTAGACACTACCGCCATTTGATGAAACCACCAGTGACTGAACGGCTGATTGGCCGCCTGTTCGTACAGGATTCGGGTCCCAGTCCAATATTGCGCCGGTGGTCCCATTGATCGCTGCCAAACCGTTCCGTTGTTTCCCCCCTGCGGTTGTAAATATTCCTCCTGCGTATAATGTTGTTCCGCTTAGCGCAAGTGCGTTGACCATGTCTCCAAAACCATAGTTGAGCGAATTAAGATTGACTGATGTCAGCGAGCTGATATCCACTGATGCCAATCGTGCCCGCGAACTGCCGCCAAATGACATAAAATCACCGCCAACATAGAGAGTGCTGCCGGAAAGCATCAGCGTCTTCACTTCACCGTCCGGTTCCGGAAGCCAACCACTGAGTGGAGTTCCGTTTATTGTGTCTAGCACGGCAAGGTGAGATCTCGATGCGACGTCGATATTCAAGAATTTGCCGCCGATAAACACTTTATCTTCTGAGACGACAATCGTATTCACAATGTACCCTGCGTTCGGATTCCACGTTGCATTAACTATTCCGCTGGATTTTGAGATCTTCGCTGCAAAATTACGAGTGACAGAACCACCCAATTGAGTAAAATCACCTCCGATGTAGACACTGGAAGCACTTTGTGCAATGGTGAGGACTTCCGTGAATGAACTGCTGACATTAGGATTCCAACCAGTGGCTTTCCCGGTCGATAGACTTATTTCTGCAATTCTATTCCTTACAGAATCGCCGATGACCTGCCCACCGGGTCCCGAGAAGGAACCGGCGACATAGATCGTTCCTGTTGTGCTCAAGGATAACGCATTGACCGATTGACCGTTGAGACCGGGATTCCACGAGGTCAACGAACCATCGGCGGCAGAGAGAGCGGCCAGTCTATCCCGTTCCGTCGAATTGATGTGCGTAAACCCCCCGGCAACATACACCGTATTGTGATCCGATGAAACTGCGATTGCCGTGACGCCCCCCCCTACGGTTGCATCAAGCGTAGGATTCCATGCATTGAGAGAACCGTCGGAGTTTAACCGCGCGATGTAGGTCCTCGGTGTGCCATTGATCTCGGTGAACAATCCCCCGATGTAGAATCCTCCCGATCCATCCGGCACAGCCGTGGTTATTCCGGAAGATGGTGCTGAGATTGTCGGAAACGTGTTGATCGAATTTCCCGTTGTCGTATTGACTGCAATACCATTGCCTGTGTACGGAGATAAAAACGTGAAATTGCCGCCAAGAAACACCGTTGTTCCGGATGAGGCTAGGGCAAATACGTAGTTGTTTGCGTTGGGGAACGTTGATTGCACTGTTTGAGATTGAGTCACTCGAAACAGACAAAAGCACATCACTGTCAGAATAACGATCCCAACGGTTCGATTGTTGTGCGTTGATTTCATACATCTCCTTCTAGTTGTGTGATAATTGATTTTGTGAGGTCAATATCAGATCCGGTATCCGGAAAAGAGATCCCTTCTGCACGAACGCTTGTCAAAGCCGAAAGAGTCTTTGTGTTACCTACATGAATTCAGATGGGGAAGCACTTCCTGGTTTTTCAGAACATTCTCTGTCGCAATTTCCTCGGCAAAGGACTGGACACTTCGAGAATGGTCCATTGGGAACGAATTTGTTGTCGCTTGCTACGGTAAAAATTTAGTATAACCGCACACCTCTAACAATCCCGAGTTCTCGGTATATTAGATGCAAGTGACAGGGAGTCGAAAAGTAGAAGAAAGGCTGTATTAGAGGAGGTTTTCCTTGAGTGCTTTTGCAACGGCGCCGGAGCGGGAGTGGACGTGAAGTTTCACATAGATGTTCTTCTGGTGAGTATCGATCGTGTGGTAACTGACAAAAAGCTTTTCGGCAATCTGCTTCATCGTGAACCCGTCGACCAGCAGCTGTAAGATTTCTTTCTCGCGCGGAGTCAAACCGTATTCCGATTTAGGAACCGAGGTTTTCGCAAACATTTCCAGCACGCGCCGTGCAATAGCACCGTTCATCGGCGCTCCCCCCTTCAAGACTTCCCCGATGGCATTGAGGATCGAATTGGCAGGCGCATTTTTGAGCAAGTATCCCGAAGCTCCCGCACAAATGGCGCGGAAGACATTCTCATCATCGTCGTAGACCGTCAGCATAATGACATCGGTCGACGGAGAGAGAACTTTCACACTCTTCACACCTTCGACTCCGTTCATCCCTGGTAAGCCGATGTCCATGAGCACTACCTCGGGCACTTCGTCGCGACGGAGACAAGCGATAGCCTCTTCGCACGAAGAGAATGCCCGCTCGCATTTCATCGAATCGGTCTCATTGATCAGTTCAACGATACTCGAACGAAAAT
>CAYYHS010000337.1:0-3792 GCA_964471785.1 uncultured Chitinophagaceae bacterium | reverse complement strand
ATTGCGAGACCGCTTGACGGATTTGGATTTCTGATACCGGCAAAAGAGAATCGAGGTATTCTCGGCACGATCTGGAGTTCGGTTATTTTTCCGGGACGCACTCCGCCGGGATATGTGGCTCTCACGTCGTTTGTCGGCGGTTCACGTCAACCGGAACTTGCGTCGCTCGATGACAAGACTCTCATAGCACTGGTCATGCGGGAACTGCAATCGATCATGAATGTGAAGGGAGTTCCTGCCTTCACTCATGTTTCTCGATGGGAAAAAGCAATTCCGCAATACCATCTCGGGCACCTTTCAATTGTAAGGCAAATGGAACAATTCGAGGATCGATACAGCGGTCTTTTTCTTAGCGGCAATTACCGGGGTGGTATTGCGGTGGGCGACTGCGTCATCAATTCAGAGCTTACCGCACAGCGCGCCGCGCAATATCTCGCGAACACCAGTACCGAAATTTCTGCCTGACACTCAAGGAGATTATTCATGAAAATGTTTCTCATTATTGCAGCAACTCTTGTAATCGCCGGCACTCTCTCTGCGCAGGATCCGCTCGATGCGGCCGAAATGGAACAGGTCATGCAGCCGACGGACTTCTCCGACGTCGTTAAGTCGGTCTGGGACGTAGTTAAAAAAGGAACGGATGAGTATAAGGACGAGACCACCTCGCGAAGCGAATTTGAAACAGCGGCTGAATTCGAAGCACGACTCGCGCAGCGCCGGACCGATATTACGGCCAAAATCCAGACCTTCGCCGAATCCAAGAAAATCGCGAACCGGGTTTTTGCTGTGTGGCTTTCGGCGAAGCTCGTGCGTTACGACGCGGAGGCACAGACGTACAGCGTCACCTCATCGACCGAAATTTCGGTTCCCCCGACCGCCGAAGACGTTTCGACGACATGCCCGACAAATCAATATATATCCCTCCTGGAGAGGACCCAGAGGGGATACAAATTCGCCTACCTGGTTCTGAAAGCTAAACCGGAATACAGCTGGCATGTAGACGGAAAAACTGCGCGCAGTGCAAAGGCTGACGAGCCGAACGTTTCTTTCAAAGTGTGGTTCCGTTTTGATATGTCCCAGGCCTTCATCGGGGGGATGGGACAACTCGCCATCGTGCCCCTCAGAATTGCGCTCATCAACAAGAGAAGCAACACGACATACTGGAGCGATGATATCTTAAAGTAGCGGATCAGAAAAAAGGAAATCATGGAAAAGTTCAAGAGCAGTCTCCTTACGCTTATCACGGATACCTCCACAAATCTGCCGCCGGACGTTCGCCGGGCGATTATTCAGGCTTCGAAAAAGGAGACTCCCGGGACACGCTCGGCGCTGGCGCTGGAGACGATTGCCACCAATATTGACATGGCGTGCGACTTCACTGGCCCTATTTGCCAGGACACCGGGATGCCTACGTTTTATATTCATACGCCTGTCGGCGCAAATCAACTCCGCATGAAAAAGGAAATTCTGGAAGCAGTTGCCGAGGCTACCCGAGCCGGAACCCTCCGGGAAAATTCGGTCGACTCGTTGAGCGGGAAGAATAGCGGCAATAATCTTGGCCCGGGCACCCCTGTGATCCACTGGGAACAATGGGAAAACAACGATGAGATTGAAATAAAGCTCATCCTGAAAGGCGGGGGGTGTGAAAACAAGAACATTCAATATTCGCTCCCGGCTGAACTCGATCATCTCGGTAAAGCAGGAAGGAACCTCGACGGAATCCGTAAATGCATTCTCCATTCAGTCTGGCAGGCCCAGGGGCATGGCTGTGCTATTGGCGCCCTAGGCGTTTCAGTCGGCGGCGATCGCACCAGCGGATATGAACTTGCAAAGCAGCAGCTCTTCCGGACACTGGACGACGTAAACCCTGATCCTATCCTCGCGCGACTGGAAAAAGAGATCATGGAAAGCGCTAACACGCTGAATATCGGGACGATGGGCTTCGGAGGTAATGCCACCCTCATCGGATGCAAGATCGGCGTACAGAATCGTTTGCCGGCCAGTTATTTTGTTTCGGTTGCGTACGACTGTTGGGCATTCCGGCGGCAGGGAGTTATCCTCGACGCGAGGAGCGGTGCGATCAAAAAGTGGCTTTACAAAGACGACTCCCCCATCATACGCATGGCCACGAAGGAAGGGATATCCCTTTCGGGGAAAGAAATTTCTCTCCACACTCCCTTGGATGAAAAACAGATCCGCTCGCTAAAAGTGGGAGACGTTGTCCTTGTCAGCGGCAAGATGTTCACCGGACGCGATGCAATCCATGCACACCTTATGGATCATGATGCGCCCGTCGATCTGCGCGGCCAAATCATTTACCATTGCGGCCCGGTAGTCTTGAAACAGAACGGAAAGTGGAAAATCACCGCAGCCGGCCCTACAACGAGCAGCCGTGAAGAGCCGTATCAGGACGAAATCATAAAGAAATTTGGAATCCGCGCCGTCGTCGGAAAAGGAGGCATGGGTTCCAAAACGCTCGCAGCTCTTCGACAACACGGCGCCGTTTACCTTAATGCGATCGGCGGGGCAGCACAGTACTACGCTCAATGCATCGAGGAAGTTGAGGGCGTGGACTTCCTTGAATTCGGACTTCCCGAAGCAATGTGGCATATCCGGGTAAAGAATTTCCCTGCCATCGTCACTATGGACTCGAACGGGAACAGCCTTCACGCCGAGATTGAAAAGACGTCGGGAGAGCAGCTGGCAAAACTCGCCGTCGCCAGCGCATAGCAGAGTTCGGAACTCTCTTCGGTAGCTTCGCCGGGGAATGCTGTTCCCTTCTTTCTTCAATTATTTCTTCACCACGCTATTGAAGTTCACCCTTTTCGTTCGTACTTTCGTTCTGTTAAACCCCACGACACGAAACTGACGCTGGATCCTTCAGGAGAAAGAACGATGCCGAAAGAGACTCTCACAATCACTGATAATCGGACCGGAAAGTCCTACGAATTGCCCATCGACCACGACACGATTCACGCGACGGACTTGAGGCAGATCAGGGTTAATGATGACGATTTCGGGATGATGACGTACGACCCTGCCTTCATGAACACGGCCCTGTGCAAAAGTACCATTACTTTTATCGACGGGGACAAAGGCATTCTTCGCTATCGCGGATATCCGATCGAACAATTGGCCGACCAATGCATCTACCTTGAAGTCGCTTATCTGATTTTGCACGGAGAACTTCCGACTCGCGAACAGCTGGAAAAATGGACGAACGAGATTAAACTCCACACTTTCATTCACGAAAATGTGAAGCTGTTGATGGAGGGATTTCGATACGATGCCCATCCGATGGGAATGTTCGTTAGCACGGTCGCTGCTCTTTCGACATTTTACCCCGAGGCCGGGAATATTTTCGACCCGGAGATCCGCAGAAAGCAAACGCTCCGGCTAATCGGCAAGGTCCCGACAGTTGCGGCGTTTGCCTATCGTCACAGCAAAGGGATGCCGTATGTCTATCCGGACAACGATCTGACATTCACGGGAAATTTCCTCAACATGATGTTCAGGATCGGAACGGTGAAATACACTCCCCACCCCGTTTTGGAACGCGCGCTTGAGACTCTTTTTATTCTCCACGCAGATCATGAATTGAACTGCAGCACAAATGCAATGCGCAATGTGGGTAGCTCGCACGTCGACCCATTCTCGGCAACTGCTGCGGCCGCTGCCGCACTCTACGGCCCGCTCCACGGAGGCGCAAACGAAGCAGTGCTTCGCATGCTCGATCACATTGACACGATTGCGAAGGTGCCCGATTTCATCAAATCGGTGAAAGGGGGCGAG
>CAYYHS010000336.1:0-3793 GCA_964471785.1 uncultured Chitinophagaceae bacterium | reverse complement strand
AGACACGCCGTAAGCCGTCTATTTTTTCTGGAGGAGTTCCACCATATCGAGCTCCAGGCTGCTCTTTGGATACTCGACTATTCTCCCAATCTCTTTTCCCTCCGACAGTAGAATGAATGTCGGTACGCTAACGATGTCGAACTTCTCGCTGGTTCCATCCCCGCTCCTTTTCGATCTATCCACCCCGTAGAGTTCAATATGTTCAGGCGGGATTTTTGCGAGAGCCATGATCTTGAAGAACTTCGGCAACTCACGCTTCGTATCGCCGCACCACGTCCCCCCCACAACAACGAATCGAATATTCCTGGCAGACCTTGAAAGGGTCGAGATCGAAGAAGAGTCGGGCGTGCACGAGGAATAATTCTGGGAGTACCAGCGAAACGACGAGTCCGATTCCAGCAATGAAACGGGAAATCGACCGGACACAATTTTTGTCCCCTGAGGATCGCTCGTAACCTGATATGGAGCATCACTCCCGCATCCGGCCAGAAATACAATCGCTGCGACGACTACCGTTTTTAGCCCCATCTCAGTCTACCTTCGTTACTCTGATATCTTTCCCCCACATGAGCTTCGACCGAAGCACATCGTAATAACTCTTGTCCTTCCGCTTCACCAGCTTGACGGTATAGTCTGCTTTCTGGACAAAGAAGTTTACCGGCGGGGTTACCATGATCTCCTGCTGCCCATCGACAGTCACGCGGACATTCTGGAGTTTTGACTCAAGGTTTACTCTAATGACGCTGGAATCAGGGACGATCACTGAACGGGCGCTCAATGTATGGGGACAAATCGGGCTGATGGTGAGAACGTCGCTTTTGGGGACGACGATCGGCCCCCCCGTTGCTAGGGAGTATCCCGTGGACCCTGTCGGCGTCGAAACGATGATTCCGTCGGCCCGATAGGTCATTAGGTAGTCGTTGTTGACATAGGTTTCCATATCAATGACGCGGGAAGAATTTCCCTTATCGAGAACGATGTCGTTGACCCCGAAGAACTGGACATTCTGATCCTCCGCGGTCATCTTGATGACCATACGGTCTTCGATCACGTGCTGGTTGTTGAGAATGTCGTCGACGAATGATTCGACCTCGTCGATCGAAAGTTCCGCAAGAAATCCAAGCTTCCCGAGGTTGACGCCGATAATCGGCACAGCCGCGCGCCCCACAAGTCTGGCCGCCGCGAGGATTGTTCCATCGCCGCCAAATGCGATCAGGATGTCGCACTCGGAAGCAATTTTGTCGAGCGGTGCAGTGTCCTTCTTCTTAATAATCCTCTTCCCCGCTTGCTTGTTAACGATCTTTGCGATCTCGTCGAGAACCGTAAACTCGATAAATCGTTTTTCGCCCGTAACGAGCAATCGCAAGACGGCTTCGCCAAGCGTGTCTTTTGATAGGTTTCCGATAACTCCGAATTTCATTGTTGTCCCTTTTCCGCAGCGGGGGCTGCTGTCCCCTTCGCCATTTCATCGACGTAATTAAGTTTCAGATCCTGGAGGATTGTTGCTACAATTTTCTCCTCCTCAGCAGAAAGGTTGCCTTTCGTTTTGACCTTCAGCATGTCGATAAGATCTATCGAGAGTTGCGCTTGTTCCATCTCTTTTTCGATCTTGTCCGTAACGGGATTCTTCAGTTTTCCCATTTGTTGGAGAGCCGCGGCCTGGAACATAGAAACAAGTTGGATGAACATCAGCTGATTCTTTTCGTCATTCTCCATGGTTTTTCATCTTTGTCGAGTATTTGCGAGTCATTTCGCCGCATCACTTACGGGGGAACCCTCATAATCCGATGCAATGGTACGAAAGAGAATGCCCAAAATCAACTGAGCAAAAGGTGCTGGAATTCGCCGGGGAAAACTAGGACGAGGCTCTCTGCGAAATGCGAATCACATTGTCGGATTCCCGCGCCTCCCATAGCTTCGCATATTTCGTAAATACATATGCCGACGAGAGTAGCGCGAGAATTAATCCTGGAACTCCATCGAGGAATCCGAGCCTCACAAAATACATTTTGATGAATACCCAGGGGGCACGTACAAGGAGATCTGACATCCGGAAACTTCTCCCGGCATGCAGGAGGTCTCCGCTTGCAAGAGAAGTGTAACGATTGAACTTGGAAAAATAATGAAACAGGCTGGGATCTGTGAAGTGGAGTACATCATTTTGAAGTTCTCCGATGCTACCGCGTACTTCGAGCCCTTCATGAACTGATGCAGACGAGAACGACGCATACTCTTTCTGAAACAAGCGAGGCACCCTTCCAGGATACCATCCTGAATGCCGTATCCACCTGCCGAGAAAAAAAGCACGTCGTGCCACGGTATACGCTTTCATCGAGGGCGAAGACTGCAGTAACGCCTGTATTTCTTTCCCGAGTTCGGGAGTCACCCGCTCGTCTGCATCGAGCCACAATATCCACGGATGTTTCGCTTTCGTGGCACCGAACGCCTTCGCTTCGGCAAATCCTTTCCATGGTTCAAAGTAGACCTTACTCGTGAACCGTCGTGCGATGTCGGCTGTCTTATCTTTACTCTCCGCATCCACCACAATGATCTCGTCGGCCCAAGAGGCACTCTCAAGACATTCCGCGATATTCCGCTCTTCATTGCGGGTGATAACAAGGACTGATAACGGAATCATGCCCTCTCCAGGTTAAACAGTCTTCCCGCTGCAAGAGTCAATCCGACACTGAACCAAATCAGCACCATGATCTCATGGTCCCCGAAGTTCCATTCGAAGAGGCCGTTGACCAGAAATCCGACAAACGTAGCAAAAGAGCCGAGAGCGACCGAACCGGCAAGCCAATCGACCGCCGTTGTCTTAAAGACCAGGTATTCCACTCTCAAAATCATAACGAACATCACACACACAACGCTGAATCCAACAACGCCGAGCGTGACAAGGAGCATGACAAAGTTATTATGGAGGTGCCCCCCGGGTTCCTGGTCGTCGGGTGCTTTGTATTGAACATAGACTTTGTGCGCGTCCGAATCACCGATCCCAAGGATTGGATGGTCGGCGAATATTTTTAGGCCGGTGGCCCACATGACCAGACGCGTGTGATTCGTCACATCCGATGGATCTATTATGCTCTTTGCTCTGTTTACCTGGCTGGCCGGAGCAAAAAGGAAGAAAATGGCCACGAACATGACGAGGACAAAGAAGAGATATTTGTTCTTCAAAAAACTTAGGACCACGAAGGCCGCAACGAACCCAACCCACGAGCTGCGCGTGTTGGTGAGAATAAGGGCAAGAAACGTCGGGATAAAGAGGAGCGCCGCCCATCGTTTCAATGATGAAGGAGTACCAGAGTGCAGAATGAAGGGGATCATCAGGAGGCAAACAATCATTTTGATGCCGCCTGTCGTCATATAGTGCTGAAAAACCGAAAGCCTTCCCTCGTGGACAACGTAATAATAGAATATTTCCACGACGGACAATAGGGCAACTGCACCAAAGAGGAGCATAAGGCCGTTCAACACTCTCTCCCTGGAGTCGAACGAAATCATGACGAGGTAGACGATCGAAATAAGGAAGAGCCGTTTCGTATTGATCAATGCTTCCCCGGGAAACACAGCTGTGGCAGTTGTCAGATACTCGACAATGACGTATGCTAAGAAGAAATAATCGAGCGGCGTCTTGAAGAACGGCCATTTCCGTTTTCGAAGGCACCAAAAAACGACGACAAGAATGGAAAGACCAAATGCGATGGACGAAACGGCGATAGAAACGGAGATGAAAACGACCTGGCAAACCAGTAGTGCGAACAATACAGTACCGTAGAGCCGCTCCCTC
>CAYYHS010000335.1:0-3807 GCA_964471785.1 uncultured Chitinophagaceae bacterium | reverse complement strand
ATTGTGGCGAGTTCGTCGTTCATCACCTTGCCCCAATGGTTCACGGCTTTTCCTCTACGCTGTTTCCACTGTCCCTCGACTCGATCCCAGTTCATGCTGTGTACTCCTCTATATCGTTTCTAATCGGCAAAGGTTCACTTATGTCGTTGCAAGAGAGGAAGTCTTCCTCTGACTGTGAATAAGTATACTTATGATCGAGGAGAGGCGTAATAGCCCGAAAGGATGAAAGAAGAGTTAATCCTTTTTCTAGAGCCATACGAAGAGTGATGATGTGAAAGCCGGTCGTGCAGACCACGAATGAAGGTTAACGTTTGGGTCGGAGCAGAGTCACATGGCGGAATAACTTAGTTTTTGAAGAGGTTTGGGAGCTAAACCAGGAGAAGGATTGACGGAGAGAAGTGACTTTGAGGTGCTTCCGGAGGTTGAAGCGACAATTGCTCTATCTATTTATAGAGAGGTCGAGCGACAAAGGGGCAGACGGATGGTTCAAAGACGGCATTGACTCAGTTTGTCATTCCCGCCCCGTCTGCTCGCTGTAAACTCCAGCGGTGCCGAAGGTATCTCTTCGGGAGAATTTAGATACTTTTATTTTGACTGCAAGATGGATGCCCACTGGAGCCTGCCACGGGCTCTGAACCGTGGTGGCCATGACAATCATGGACTCAAGTTCAGGCACTACCCTAAAAGCAGGCCGGGATGATGCGGGTATACCAATGCATCTATTTGGACTTTCCTAACAGAGAGACCGGAGAATGATTGGTGTATGAATGATGAAGCGCGAAGGCGCCAACGAAGCGAAGGGAGATTATGGAATTTGGAAAGAAACAGAAGGTGTACTTTCACCTTGGTGTCCTTCGCGTCTTTGCGGTTTTCTCTTTTAGCAGCACATGAGATCAGGAAGAAGAGCGTTTTGGGGAGATATCTTCGGGAAGCGGTTGTTCAACACGGATTCTATTGCCATTTCTAAAAAAGAATCTTGTATTCTGGGAACCCCCTCTCAATCTCCCCCTTTCAGGGGGAGAAGACAATTTCCCTCCCCTGCAAGGGGAGGGTTGGGGTGGGGTCATGAGTTTGATAGAAAAGATATTTCTGAAAATACGACATCACTTAATTGAAACGGCATGAGTGTCTCAGTTTGGGAAATTATCGAAGACTTTTAGAAGCATACGATATAACGATGTTTTTTGACACACCCCCAACCCCTCTCGCTGTCGCTGCAAGCTCACGCGCAGAGGGGAGAAACGCGCGGGTAAGTCCCCTCTGTGTCTAAGCCTGTGCGGCCCACGAGAGGGGATTTTCCCGAAGGTCCAAAGGACTCAGAGTGCGTGAATAGTCTCTTAATGTGTCATCCCCGCGAAAGCGGGGATCCATATTCTCCCAATCTAACATGGATTCCCACTTTCGTGGGAATGACAATTGCAGAAGTAGATGTTTTCACACACTCTGAGTCCTTTGGAGGATGCCCTTTGGCAAGGGGTGTGCGGTAAGGTGCCACGATCACAAATTCTACTCGTCGAGAAGCAAAGTGCACCACTACCGGCGTCTCGCAATAAGGCTTGATTCTAAGCTCATCACTCAATACATTGGAACTTCTTAATCACGACTTCCTGCACACATCACGAGAATTCACCACCTCCCCTATACTATAGAAGGAACTCTCTCCATGAAGACCGCTACCTTTATTTTCACAGGTTTCGCCGTGGCGTTGGCGCTTAATATTGCCGCGGGGCAGGACCTCTCACCCCAGGCAAAACCGATCGATCCGACGAATATGGATCTTTCCGTGAAGCCATGCGATGATTTCTTTCATTATGCCAACGGAATCTGGATGAAGAACCATCAGATTCCGGCTGCATACGACCAATGGGGAAGCTTCAATATTCTCGCTGAACAAAACAACGTGGTCCTAAAAGGGATCCTCGAAAACGCAGCAGCCGACGCGTCGGCTCCGCAGGGGACCAACAAGCGAAAGATTGGCGACTTCTTCGCGGCAGGAATGGACTCCGCCGCCATCGAGGCGATGGGATGGAAGCCAATTGCCGGCGATCTGAAACGGATAGATGCCATAAAGAATTCAAAGGAAGTTGAAGCTGAATTAGCTCTGCTGCACGCGTTGAATGTCCAACCGGTGTTCGGATTCGGGTCTGAGCAGGACCCGAAGAGCAGTACCGAGCAAATCGGAGAAATCCATCAAGGAGGTCTCGGGCTGCCGGAACGCGACTACTATTTTGCCACAGACGAACGGTCGAAGAAAATACGGGAAGCATATGTCGTCCACATGACTGCGATGTTTGCGCTTGTTGGCGATGACACTGCAACGGCGGCGTGGGAAGCTCGATCGGTGATGACATCGGAAACGCGCCTCGCGAAAGCGTCCCGGCGGCGCGTCGATCTCCGTGACCCGGACAAAAATTACAATAAGATGACCCAGGAACAGCTCGCATCGCTGGCTCCCTCAATCGATTGGAAAAAATTCTTCGTCGAGGCAGGCTGGCAGAAACCGGGCAATGTTGATGTAGGACAGCCGGAGTTCTTCAAAGAGGTCGATTCCATGATGACAAGCCTCAGCGTCGCGGACTGGAAGAGCTATTTTCGCTGGAGAATTATCAGCACTTCGTCCAATGCGTTAAGTTCCGTCTTCGTCACAGAGAGTTTTCACTTTCGCTCAATTCTCACCGGCGCAAAGGAAATGCAACCGCGCTGGAAACGCATCCGAGCCATGGTCGACGGTTCGATGGGAGAAGCGGTCGGCGAGGTGTACGTAGCAAAAGCCTTTCCCCCGGAAGCAAAAGCCCGTGCGCTTGAGATGGTGAACAATATTAAGAGTGCACTGCGTGAACACATCAAGGCGATTACATGGATGGACGATTCAACGAAAGAAGCGGCGCTGAAGAAGCTCGATGCTATCGTTGTGAAGATCGGATACCCCGACAAATGGAGGGATTATTCCAAACTTACGATTGACCGTTCCTCATTCGTCAGTGACCTGAGACGAGCGTCGCAGTTTGCCATGGAACGCGAGATCGCGAAGATCGGCAAACCCGTCGACAGGACGGAGTGGGGCATGACACCGCAAATGGTCAACGCCTACTACAATCCTTCGATGAACGAGATCGTGTTCCCGGCTGGAATTCTCCAGCCTCCGTTCTTTGATTTCCGGGCGGACGACGCAGTGAACTATGGAGGGATGGGCGTTGTGATCGGTCATGAAATATCCCACGGCTTTGACGATGAGGGGAGCAAATTCGACGCTGAAGGGAATCTGAAAATGTGGTGGTCGGCGGATACCCGGAAGAAATTCGATGAGCGTACTGAAGTCCTCGCAAATGAGTTTGACGGATTCGTGCCAATCGATTCGCTCCATGTCAACGGACATCAGACACTCGGCGAGAACATCGGCGATCTCGGCGGCCTTTCGATAGCGTTCACCGCCATGGAGAACGCCATGAAGGGAAAGAAAGTCGAGCCAATCGACGGCTTCACGCCCGAACAACGATTCTTCCTCTCATACGCCCAGCTATGGAGAAGCAACACCCGTCCCGAACGGTTACGTCTGCAGGTAAAAACCGACTTCCATTCACCCGGTGAATATCGTGTGAACGGACCGCTGCGTAATCTTCAATCATTTTACGATGCGTTCGGCTGCGGCAAGGCTGGAGCGATGTATCTCCCCCCCGAAAAAAGAGCGCTCATCTGGAACTTGCAATAAGAAATCTAGAAGTACTCCGAAAATAGACTTACGTTTACCGTCTCTGCGTTGGAGATGCTTCTTCGTGTAAACTGACCCCACCCTTTACCTCCCCTTTC
>CAYYHS010000334.1:0-3809 GCA_964471785.1 uncultured Chitinophagaceae bacterium | reverse complement strand
GCGAAGGACAGATTGAAGTTGTCACGACGCCTTTCTATCATCCCATCCTTCCGCTCCTTTTCGACAGCGACCTCGCGAAGGTGTGCCAACCCGATGACCCTATGCCTTTGCGATTTAACTATCCGCAAGACGCCGACGCTCAGGTATCGAAGGCAGTCGAATACTACACTGAAACATTTGGCCAGCCGCCCGAAGGAATGTGGCCCGGGGAGGGCTCGGTCGCCCAGGAGATAGTTCCGATTTTTGGGAGGAACAAGATACGCTGGATAGCGACGGACGAAAAAATACTCGCGCGATCCAAACCGTACAATCAGCCAAAGTTCTATCCCTATGGAGTGATCGCACATAAAGACACCGCAGATTCTGTGGTAGTGGTCTTCCGGGATACGGAGATTTCGGACAAGATCGGTTTCACATACCAAAATTTCCGGGGTGAAGATGCCGCCGACGACTTCATCCGCACGCTGTTACGCTACGCGCCCAATCCGGGTGACCCCGAGCGCCTGTTAACGGTTATTCTGGACGGAGAGAACGCATGGGAATGGTACCGGCTGGACAACGATGCCAAGGAGTTCATGCACGCCATTTATCGCAAACTGAGCGCTCTGTATCAAACAAGGCAGATTGTTTCGGTCACCATGTCGGAGTATCTCGATGGGAACCCGAAAAGAGGCGTATCGGCTCATCCGATTGTATCTATGCGAAAACTCGATTGGCTTTACCCTGGATCATGGATCAATGCGAATTTTGACACCTGGATAGGTGAGGACGAAGAAAATCGCGCTTGGAATTACCTCCTCACTGCCCGCGAGGATCTTGATAACTCAGGATTGGCACAACCGAATCCAAAATCTCCGGAACCTGAGACGGGAAGTCGCACGCACTCGGCGTACAAGGCGTGGGAAGAAATGTACGCCGCCGAGGGGTCAGATTGGTTCTGGTGGTACGGAACAGACCAGACGGCTCCGTCCGGCGATAAGCCGTTCGATATTGCATACATCACACATCTCAAGAACATTTACACGTTCGCCCGCGCAGCGGGAGGTACGATGCCGGAGAGGGAGTTCAATGAGATCATCGTAGACCACACCGAGTCTCTCCGGCGCTCGCAGGGAACAATGGCGCAGAGCAGAACCGATTCTGTCTCGGTCGTTTTTCAGTGTGATGCGAACTCGGTTTATGTGCGGAAGGCCATCTATATAGCCGGGAACCAGCCGGAGTTGGGGGAATGGAAGCCGAACATCGTGCGGATGTACGACGACGGCTCTCACGCGGACGAAAAATCTGGGGATAGTATCTGGACACTTGAGCTTAGATTTCCTGTCGGCACTGAGCTTCAGTACAAATTCACGAACAGCGGTCCGAGCGGACAATGGAGTCCCGGCGAAGAGTTCCCATCCGGCAATCGGAAGATCTTCCTGGATGGGACAGTGGATCGAGTCGTCATCAAAAATACGTTCGGCAAAATGTAATCAATGCGCGGGAGTGTTGAACATGATCACTCCGCGATAGCTTCCCTCAGTTAAACTCGGCAAGGGATTCATGTTAGAGATACAGAAGAACCTCTCGCGATCTTTCTATGCTATCATCAGCCTGCCGTCGACGGCAATGGGGTTTGCCCTTTCAATCCAAATCTCCGCGCTCAGCTGGCTTCTGACGACAAAGTATCACCTTGATATCCACGAGGTTGGAATCGTGTGGGCTGCGGGGCCGCTGGCGGGAATCTTTGGACAAGTAATCATTGGCCTCATCAGCGACAGGGTTTGGTTTTGGGGAGGAAGAAGGCGCCCGTTTATTCTGATCGGCGGAGCGTTGGCAGCTTCGATGCTGCTGGCGTTGCCCAATATCGACAAAATACAATCGTTCCTCGGGCTGGAGAGCCTGCTCGGCGTGGCTATCTGTGTAGCCCTCACACTTGATCTGGCCATCAATATCAGTTTTAACCCAACGCGCTCCATCATTGCCGATGTAACCCCCGAGGGAAATCCCCGCACGAAGGGATATACCTGGATGCAAACCGTCTCGGGATTTTTCGGCGTGTTTGCGTACGTCGTCGGGGCTGTGTTCGGCAATTACGTGCTCATCTATCTGGGTGTGTTCATTGTTCTCCTCTTTTCAATCTTGCCGATCTTCTTTATCACCGAACGACGTGAGCTCGCAAAGACAGAGAATTCCCGCACAACGAATAGTCTCGGACCTGTCCAATCGACGACCAGGTGGGGTCAACTGATTCGCTTGTACGCAGCGCACGCTTTGTCATGGATCGGTGTACAGACAATGTTCGTCTACATTATCGCGTACATTCAACAGAAATTAACTTCGGATTCCGGCGGTTCGGCTCAACTTTCAGGTCAAATTATTGCAATTTCTTTTGCTGTTTTGAACACTGTTGGATTTATTCTCCCCGGCTTTGTGCTTGAACCGATCGCAGAGAGAATCGGCCGGGTAAAGACCCATCTCGGCAGTGTGGCGATCATGGCAATCGGCTACTTCCTTATTGTTTTGTTTGGAAAAACGGCGTGGTCCTTGTACGCACTCATGGCAATCGTCGGGATCGGATGGGGCGCTATTGTCAGTTTGCCTTTCGCAATAATGTCCGAGTTCGTCGAGAAGAGCCGCATGGGATTCTTCATGGGAATCTTCAACCTTTCTGTGGTTTTGCCCCAGCTATTTGTCAGCCTTGGGCTCGGCACGTTCATTCAGAATGCGGATGATAAATCTATCATCTTCAGCATCAGCGGAGCTAGCCTGGCCCTCTCGGCTCTCTTCTGGTCATTTGTCAAAGAAAAAGACCAGAAGAAGATGCCGCCAATTGTTGCTCAGGGTGCACATTGATTGCTCGCGGGATTAGATTGCTCAGGGAGATGAAGCGAACTAAACTTCGCACAATTCCTTTTCTCCTTGCCGCCGTCTGCTTACTCTTCGTCAGTCTTTCAGGCTGTGGGCAAAAGAAAGACGCTAAGATACGGATCACGATCTGGCACCAGGATCGGATCGACATCCGCGTCGTGCTTCAGGCGCAAATTCAAAAATTCATGATGCTGCATCCCGAAGTGGAAGTCGAGCAACTCTTCAAGGAGACCGAAGCACTGCGATCCGGTTTCATCATTGCGGCAATTGCTGGTCAAGGACCGGAGATTGTCTATGGTCCCGCGGATCAGATTGGCCCGTTCCAGGTGATGGACATCATTCTTCCTCTCGAAAACCTCTTTGATAAATCCTACCTCGACCAATTTGATCCAAGAGGTTTGACCTATTATAAAGGTCATCTCTATCAGATTGCCGACAAGCTTGGCAACCACCTGACACTTGTGTATAACAAAAAACTTGTCCCGAGGCCGCCATCCACCGAGAAGGAACTCATCGATATCGGAAGAAATCTCACGCGCGATCTGGATGGGGACGGAAGACCGGATCAATACGGTCTGGCATGGAATTACACTGAGCCTTTTTTCTTCATTCCCTTCATGACAGGCTATGGCGGCTGGATCATGGATGACAGCAGCAGGCCGACATTGAATAATCAGTGGACGATTGACGGATTGAAGTTTATCAAAGACCTTCGCGATAAGTACAAGATTATTCCAAACGAAGCAGACTACGAAATCGCCGACGGGCTCTTCAAGGATGGGAAGGTGGGTATGATTATTAACGGCGATTGGTCATGGTCCGGATACGAGAAAGCGGGCATCGATTTCGGAGTTGCTCCGTTGCCCAAGATCACAAAGACGGGATTATGGTGTGGAACGATGGTTTCTCCTAAGGGATTTTCAATCAACGCAAACATTAGCGTTGAGAAAAAGAAATGG
>CAYYHS010000333.1:0-3811 GCA_964471785.1 uncultured Chitinophagaceae bacterium | reverse complement strand
CCGGTAATACTTATCGCGCTCGTTATCTTATTTGTCGTGATGATCGTTTTTGAATGGGGAATGGATTACCTCGGTATTCGATCGGGCCGCCACGACTCCATCGGTTTCATCGATGGAAAGAAAATTTCTTACCAGGAATTCTCTGACCTTGTCAAACGCGCCGCCGAGAGTCAGAAAAAGCAAACGGGGCAGGATCCCGACGATGAGACGTACCGGCAGATCCGGGACCAAGTCTGGAATAGTCTCGTTGCGTCGACGTTGGTCGAGAAGGAAACGCAGCGTGCCGGCATTACCGTGTCGGACCAGGAACTGGTCGACTGGGTAAAAGGGGAGAACCCTCCCGACTTTTTGATGCAGCAATTCCGCGATTCCACCGGCAGGTTCAATCGTGCGATGTATGATCAGACGATCAACGATCCGAAAAACAAGGACATTATGATCCAGGTTGAGACCGGATTGCGCCAGCAACGGCTCAGCGAGAAAATGCAAAGCCTCATTTTTGCTTCTGTTCGCGTCACCCCAGGAGAAATCTGGCAACGCTTCGAAGATCAGACTACGAAGCTCGACGCGCAGTATGCTTTTTTCGATCCGAACAGGTATTATCCAGACAGCGTGGTCACCGTGACGGATGACGATCTTCGAAATTACTTTAACGAGAACCAGGAGGACTTTAAAGCGAAGGCCACCAGGAAAATGAAATACGTTCTCTTTGGCGATGAAGCCTCGGCCCGCGACTCGCAGGATGTTCTCGTTGAGGCGAACAATATTATGCAGCAAGTAAAAGCAGGCATCGACTTTTTTGAACTCCAAAAATCGTACTCGGAACATCCCGCTCCCCCTGCGTTTTTCAAGCACGGCCAGATCTCTCAGCAGAGGGAGGACGCAGTCTTTTCCGCCGCGGCTGGGAGCGTTGTCGGTCCCTTGAAGGATTTCGACGGGTTCCATGTCACCAAAGTCGTTGCAGAGAAGAAAGGAACGGAGGTCTTCGTTCGGGCGCGTCACATACTGCTCAAAACGGAAGGGAGCGATGAAAATGCCGTCTTGAAGCAGGCAAAAGATCTTATCGCGCGGGCCAAGAAGGGAGAAGACTTCGCAGAGTTGGCAAAGCAGTATTCAGTAGAACCCGGCGCATCGGTTTCGGGCGGAGAATTGGGATGGTTCGGCAAGGGGCGTATGGTGAAACCGTTCGAGGACGTCGCCATGCAGGGAAGGCCGGGACAAATTCTTGGACCGGTGAAGACACAGTTCGGAATCCATGTCATCAAAATTGAAGGAAGAGACGACAGGGAAGTGGAGATCGCCGATATTGCATTGCCTGTGAAGCCGAGTTCGCAGACTAAAGACGATGCTTTCCAGCGGGCACAGGATTTTGCCTACGTTGCGAAGGATGGGAAATTCGAGAAGGATGCCGAAGGGCTTAACCTGCAGGTGAAAGAAACCGTCGCCTTTCAAAAGGGCCCCTCGATCCCCGGGATCGGAACGAGCGAATCTGCGATGAAATTCGCCTTCGATAAAGATCTGGGAGACCTCAGCGAAGCCTGTCAGGTGAATGGCGGCGTCGCCGTATTCAAGATATCAGAGATAAAGAAAGAGGGAGTTCGTCCCTTTGAAGAAGTCAAAGACTTCCTGAGACCGCGTGCGCTTCGAAAGAAAAAAATGGCGATGATGAAAGATGTCGTCGAGAAGCAGCGCTCTGCCATGGGTGATACGGCCGACCTCTCATCGTTGACCGCGTTAGATGGACGGATCACGGTCCTGTCGACCGGGCTATTCGGTCCGAGCTCCGGCATCCCGACCATCGGACGTGACAATACTTTTCTCGGTGCCGCGTTGAGCCTCCCTGTCGGAAGAATTTCGAAGCCGGTTGAAGGCGGAAGGGGATACTACCTTATTAAGCTGCTGAGCAAGACCCCCTTCGATTCGGCCAGCTTCAATGGCGAAAAGAACATCCTTGCCGCGCAAATGCTGCAGGAAAAAAAGCAGCGCGTCGTTGCCGAGTGGCTCGAGAAACTCAAAGCAAAATCTGATATCGAAGACCTGAGAGATTCTTTCTATAGGTAAGAAAGTCTGCGGTGAATTACGCGAGCAGGAATGAAACCTTGTTTCATTCCTGCTCGCCTTTTTAGCCCTTCCGCAGAGACGCGTACTCGCTCTGCCTAAGAGGTGTTCGATTCTGTAACTTGTTCTGCGTTGAGGCAACGCAAGTTCCCTTCTCCTCTTCACTGCGATAGTTCCATCTCCAGTTTCCATCTCGATCAAACCTAAACCGAAATCCTAAGCGAATCTGTTAGATTTTCGCATCGATAGCGTTGAAAGCCCGCGTCAATATGTTCCCCGACGGCGGTCTTTTCATCTCGTTCCCAAACGGAGTTTGGAGACGAGACACAAAGACGGCATCGAAGCCGCGGTTTTAGATTAAGGTCTCCGGGGTCCGACTGGAACTTTCGCCGGAACCAGGTCTGGAACTCAACGAGAGACACTGCCAGCCGCCTCACGTTCGAGAAAATATGAAACAATAGTAGTATATTGAAGTTGTGAAGACGTTGAATTCAAACGGAGTTGTTGGTCAACAGATGGCCGCGGGCAATTGAAGTGATGTCATGATAAGAGGTTTTAAGAAAGTAGTCTATACGACATGCGTCGTTGGTGTGATTCTGACCTTGGGTGTGGGCTATTTTCTGAAGCAGTCGTTGATTAGGGAAGAGAGTTACATTGCGACGATCTCGTACGACCATGAGGTGATTTACGTTCTCCAAGGGATTCTGATTTCTCTCCAACGGGCAGAATCGAGCCGTCGTGGATACGTCATTACGGGTAACCGGGAGTATATCCAGAGCTACAATGATGCGGTTGGATCGGTCCAGCAATCGGTCCTTTATCTTAAACGTTTGAATGCTAATAGACAGTACCGAGATAGCTTTCTCGATTCCTTGGGTTCTTCAATCAATACAAGAATAGAGAATCTGAAAACCTCGATCGAGCTTGCCATGGTGGATTCTTCGGCAGACTCGGCACAGACTGCTCTGACGAATGAGGGAATGGAGGCGATGGGGTTGATCCGCGGAACAATCCTGGACCTTCAGCGCGAAAAGAGAGATTCCCAGGATGACGCCTTCCAGTCCCTGGGGCGATTGAATTCTTCGGTACAAGACCTCTATAACATCGGCCTCTTCATTGTCGTGGCGTTTGCATTGGGAATCGCATATCTTTCGAGCCGTCACTTCAAGAGGTTCGATAGTATAGAGTCTCAATTGCTTCGCGAATTGTTTCAGGCGAGGCAGCAGGTTCAGCATGCCACAACCCGATACCAGGATTTGAAGGCAGATATCACCGAGAGATCGAAGCCGGAGAGCGGAGATTCTGAGAAGAAGCAATAACGTGTAACCTTTCGCGAAACGATTACTGCAGGAGCAACAGCCGGGCTAAATTCCGGCCAATGACGACCCGCAAGCTACCATCGATCAATGACTAATATTCGAAAAACAAAAAGAGTCTCATGAATGAACCAAGCCGGAGTTCGGTAATCTACCTGACTGGATTCATGGGGAGCGGGAAGAGCACCATCGGTCCCATCCTCGCCAATACCATTGGCTATAGTTTTGTCGATCTCGATCTCCTGATTGAACAGAGAGAAAAACGAAAGATCGGCGATATCTTCAAAGAAGACGGCGAAGACAAATTCCGCGAAATGGAGCGAACATTTCTCATGGAGGTCTCGCAGTCGCCTCGTTCGGTGATATCTCTCGGAGGCGGAACGATCATCGACCAGGTATCGCTCGACTTAGTGAAGAAGACAGGCGTGCTGATCTAC
>CAYYHS010000332.1:0-3822 GCA_964471785.1 uncultured Chitinophagaceae bacterium | reverse complement strand
CGAGGAATCACTGTTGACTGCCACGATGAGTATACTGCCGAGAGATTTTGCCGCCATCAAATACTCGACGTGTCCTCGGTGCAGGATGTCGAACACGCCATTGGTGAATACGACTTTTTTTCCCGCCGACTTCCATCCCCTGCGCACTCCAACTAGTTCAGAAAGCGAAAAAACTTTGCCCATAGTGGATTCTACCGATGATATCTGGCGTTATGACTGGTAGGAGATGACCGATGAATACAAAGCGTCGGGCTTAATCGGTACGATGCCGACCTCGCCGCAAACAACGCCGCCGGCAAAATTCGCAAGTGCCGCCGATTCGTGGATGGATGCTCCGGTTGTCATCGCCATGGTGAGTGTGGCTATAACCGTATCGCCGGCGCCCGACACATCGGCAACATGAACGGCCCGGGTGGGCAGATGTTCGATGCGACCCTCATCGTCCAATAGGCTCATGCCGTGTTCGCCTCGCGTCAGCAGCACGTTTTTTGCCCGGAGCCTCTCTTTAAGAATTTCCGCAGCACTGCGAACATCTTCCTCTGAACTTATTTTGACCCCGAGAGCTTCTTCTACTTCCTTCCGGTTAGGCTTGAACACCGAAACATTCTTGTATTCGAAGAAGTTTTGAAATTTCGGATCCACGGTGATGACTTTTCCATGATCGTTGGCCATCTCGATAATCCGGTGGATGAGCGACGTCACGATAACCCCTTTGTTGTAATCTTCCAGGATAATTCCATCAAGTGAGTCTATGTGGCTGCGGAGCACAGAAAGTATTTGTTCTTCGATGGAATGCGTTATCCCGCCCTTATGTTCGTGATCGATTCGGACAACATGCTGCTTATGAGCGATGACCCGTGTTTTAATTGTGGTAGATCTTGAGGCATCCCGGACAATCCCTTCCGTTGGACACCCTTGTTCCTTAAGCAGTTTCGTCAGGAGGGAACCATTGGTATCGTCGCCTACAACGCCGATGAGGAGCGGTTCCCCTCCGAGAGATTTAATATTATTAGCCACATTGGCGGCACCCCCAAGCCTCACGGTCTCCTTTTCGACTTCAACCACAGGCACGGGAGCTTCGGGAGAGATTCGAGAAACGGATCCCCAGACGTAGTTATCGACCATGACGTCGCCAACGACGGCAATACGCCTTTTCTTGAATCCCTCAATGAGCTCTTGAAGTCTATGTGGTGAAAAAGTGGACAAGGAGCTACCCGGAAGCTGTAAAGAATGTCAATGTAACAAAATATACCCTTTTGAAGGCCGACAATCAATAAAAGGTAGTGCTAAAGTTTGACAAAAAATGAAGTTATCAACTATCGTCGTGCTGACGAAAGTCAGCATTTATTCGATGGTAGTAGGTTCCGGCTGGAGTTTACCCCGCGCAAGCGCGGCCGGAATGACGATAAGAACTTAAAGTTGAGCACTATCCAATAAAAAAGGCTGCCGTTCGCACGGCAGCCTTTCGAGGCTAACTTTGAAGAAGAGGATTATTACTTGGTCAGCAACATTTTCTTCGTAATGACGTACTGTTGAGCGCCATTCGAAGTAACGACCAATCGGTAGAAGTAAATTCCGCTTGCCACTGATTGTCCGTGATTATTCGTTCCGTTCCAAGACACTTTGTAATTTCCGGAAACGATGTCGCCGCTTGCAAGCGAAGTCACCATCTCGCCGAGAATGTTATAGACATTCAGCTGAATGGTCGATGCGCGCGGTACTGAGAATTGAATATCCGTTTTCGGGTTGAATGGATTCGGATAGTTTTGAGAAAGATCGAATCCGGCCGGAGTCCTTTGATCGACAACTTTGACGCCTGTCGGGTAGAAGCCAAGAGCCTTTTGAAGAAGGGAGATTGCGTACTTTGCATTGTGCATACCGCCGCTTCCGTCATTGGCGACAAAGCTGTAGACGTAGATACCCGCCACGAGATCTGGCCGGTTCTTCACTAAGAGACTGTCCTTCATTGCAAGAGTCGGTGAGCCGGTTGCTACATCGATCGGCAGTTTGGCCTTTAGTTGGGCCAACAGGCCTGCGATTTCCGTCTTGACTCCTTCAATTTTTCCGTTCCTGTCATAATCGTAGGTTGCCTTAATATCATCAAACTTCTTCATACCGGCCCCGTGACAGGTTTGGCAAGCAGTGACGACGTCGTGCAATCCGCCGACCGTGTCTGTCATCGCCAGGGAGTGATTGTCGCCCGCCATGTGGCAGGTAACGCAGCCATTCGTGACTCCAGTGTGCGTATTAAGTCCCGTGAGCGTCGAGTCGCCGTATTGATAGCAATTCTGTCCCAGGAGCATATCGGCCTGCGGATTTCCGTGCGGTCCGTAGTGATCGGCAAACCCGTAGTATGGAGCCTTTGTTGTCACACGCGCACTTGCCGCATACCGTGATCGGTGGCAATTCATACAGAGCTGTCCCTCGCCAAGTAAGCCGGTGGGAACAATATAACCGTTCTTCAGAGTATCAACGTCGACCGTGCGAAGTTGATTCGGATTCGCTGCACTATGCGGGTCGTGGCAGGTAGCGCAACCAATCGGTACGCTGGCGTCGGCTGCTGCGCTCCATGTTGACACTGTGGCCGGTTTCCCCGCGCTCGCCCATTTAACGAATGCACTTCCACTGTGGCATGGGAAACAGCTTGTGGAGGTTGCAGCCGTTCCGGCAAGCGACAGTATTGCATGGTCAGAAAAATTCCAGTTCGTGCCGGACACATGCCGCGGAGGTGCATCGTGGCATGACTGGCAGACACCGGAGCTATAAGAAAGGCCGATCTTGGTGATATCACCCATATGGTCTTTCCCCGGTCCATGGCAACTCTCGCAACCGATGTTTGCAAGTGGAACGAGGGAAGTGTAATTGGTAACCATGTTCTTGTAGATCGAAGAATCGCCGGCAGTAATGAGGTAAGAGGTGCCGGATTTTATTTTGCCCTTATACCATGAAGTATCAAAGCCTGTCTGCTTTGCAAGGTATCCGAAATTTCCGTTGTTAGCGCTTGCATCCCAGCCGACTGTATGACACTTGAAACAACTTCCGCTGTATGTCCCTTGCCCAACGGCATTCACTTCCAGTTGACCCGTGATACCCTGAGAGAAAAGCTTCGCGTGACCGGTTCCCAACCATGGAGTCTTGTCCCTCGCGGCAATTACACCGTGACAAGTTAGGCAGGGTACTGAATTCCCCGAATATCCCACATACGTGCTAACCCACAATGATTCCTGAGATGTCTTTGCGCCGGAATTCACCGTTACAGACGCACAATACCATCCGAGAGAATCTGGAGTGAAACTTGTATACTGGCTGTTCGCACTGTCAAAAGAAGAGGCGGAACCAGCAGGGAGCGTAGTAAAAGACCAAGCGAAGGATGTCGCTTTTGTCGTTCCCGAACCTGTGGTGTCGGCGTACACATATACTTTCGATCCCCTTCCAACTACGCTCAAGCCTGTCGTCGCAATATACGTGCTCTTCCCTATCGCTGTTAGTTTTCCCGGCGACATGGCCTGCACTTTTGCTTTCACTGCCTGGGCTGATGCTTCCATCAGAGGAATCGCCAGGAAGGTCGCGACAAGGAGCAGCCTAAAACAAACTGTACCAAATCGTTTCATAATTATCTCCAAATTACAGTGTTTTTGAATATGATCAATCTCAACCGCCCAAATCCCGCCTTACTCATCATTCTGGAAGGACCTTATGGGCCTTTCTTACGCAATATTTGTGCCATAGCAACTCCTGATTGCAGAGAAAACGATATGCGGTTTAATGCCGAAAAATGAAACAAAACCAAACGTTGAGAAGCTCAACGATTATGTTTTCCCA
>CAYYHS010000331.1:0-3832 GCA_964471785.1 uncultured Chitinophagaceae bacterium | reverse complement strand
CCGGATTGTAGTTTCGCATGAGGTTCCAATCCATCCGGTAGTAAATTGAATCGGCTAGGTTACGAACGCGAGTCTCGAGCGAATCGGTGCCGTCGAAATACTGACGGGCATCGATGATCCCCGCTAGGAGGAGCGCTGTGTCGATCGTCGAGAGTTCACTATTCCATGTACGGGTTGCTGTGCTCATATCAAGCATATGATAGAACAATCCAAACTCACCGGCATACCCGTTTTCTCCGCCCCCTTGAGGAGAGAACCAGAGCGTGTTAAGCGCGGTGAGCACCCGGTCGCGTGCAGCTGCCCGACTCACCCATCCATGATCTACCCCGATGCAAAGCGCGCTCAGTCCGAAACCCAGAGAGGCGATGCTGCACGGGGCATTTTGTGCACTTCGGTCTTTGATCAGACCGTTGGCGGGATTTGCCTGATTCCAGAAAAAATTGAAGGCCCCGTGCTGGATCGAGTCCAGCAGCGCATCCGTTGTCTGCGCCGACGCTACGGTTGCAAGGAGGCACAGAGCAAAAACAATAAATGACTTCAACAGCTTTTTCATTCAGGAATTTCCTTTCCCCTTGCCGAGAACCGCAAGAACCGCGTGCTTCGTCCCCGTAGCAAATTGCGGAATCACTTTTTCCCGATGCCCCTTGGTCATGCAATGACGTTCACCGTCAACCCAGAGCTCCAGAACGCCGCAGTTGACATGGTTGGGATTTCTCACCTCGATGACGTACTCCGCACCGCGAAAAGTCCGCAGCACTGTGTACGTACTCCACTTCTTCGGAATGCACGGATCGATGAGGAGTCCCTCAATTGTTGGACGAACACCGAGAATCCATTCCAATCCCACTTTGAACAACCACGTGGCAGAGCCGGAGTACCAGCTCCAGCCGCCGCGTCCGAAGAACTTTGAATCCGGCCCTTCAATATTTCCGGAGGTCACATATGGCTCGGCGATGTACGTATTGGGCTCCTTGCCCCGGTTGATGGGATTCAGCTTCGAGTAGATCCGAAACGCCGCATCCCCTCTTCCCAACATCGCCTCAGCAATGACTGCCCAAGTAGACGCATGAGTGTACACGCCCCCGTTCTCCCTCATACCCGGACTGTAACGGGTCAAATAGCCGATGTCTGGATCGCTTTTCGTGTAAGCGGGTGAAAGGAGCAGGGGCCCAATCTTTTTCTCCAACTTGTTCTCAACCACATCCATTACTTGGCGGGCCCGATCATCGTCGGCAACGCCGGCGATGATCGACCATGTTTGAGGGTTGAGCCAGACAGAACCTTCGGCGTTCTCCCTGCTTCCGATCTTTTCCCCCGAGTCCTTCGTAGCGCCGAAGTAATATTCACCGTCCCATCCCTCCGAATTAAGAACATCCCTCAACTTCTGTGCACGGCTTCTATAATTTTCTGCTCGCCGATTATCGTTAGCGGTCTCCGCAATGACTGCAAAGTCACGAAGGATTCTATGAAGAAAATGTCCCAGCCACACCGATTCACCTTTCATTTCGAGGCCGACCGCACTCAGACCGTCGTTCCAGTCTCCGGCGCCGATGAGAGGGAGTCCCCGCACGCTAAACCGTTCCAGGGCTTTGTCAATCGCCAGGACGCAGTGATCATACAACGTGGCAGCCTCCTGAAAATCAACAAAGGGCTCACGTTCGTTCAAGACCAAAAAGTTGTTGGTCTCCTGGAGATATGCGTTCATGACAAATGGCAGCCAGAGCAAATTGTCGGAAATCTGGTTCTTCAGGCCGATCTCCGACAGCGGGTGCCACCAATGATAGACTGTTCCATCTCTGAACTGATGCCTCGCGTGCAGCTTCAATTGCTCCCTTGTGCGCTGGGGATCGATAACAAGCCAAAGCTGGCTGTCCTGCAACTGGTCACGAAATCCAAACGCACCGCCGGTTTGATAGTAGGCACTTCTCCCCCACATTCGCCCTGAGATTGCCTGATATTTCAACCAGACGTTTTCCATGATGTTCATTGGCTCGTCTGGTGTTGAAACCTCCGTTGTGCCCAGGATCGCCGTCCACTTTTCGTGGACTTCTTCGAAAGCTTTATTAACTTTTGCTGCGGAATGGTACTTTCTGGAAAGCGTTGCCGCCTCTTCTTTCGAACCTGCACAGCCGAGTGTGTAGCAGATTGTCTTTTCTTCGTTCGGCCTGAGTGTCACGCGGTTCTGGAGACTTCCGATATGATCGATCCAATTCCCCTTCATCTGCTTGAGGCGTTTCCCCTTAAGGGCGGCGGGGTGCGATTGGTTTCCATACATGCCGAGGAACGATTCTTTGTCTGTATCGAAGGAAACGGGCTTTACGTCCACAGAATGGAACGCAACATACGGCCAGTCTGTGTTCCAGTGTCCCCGGCTTGTCGGCACTTCCCACAAGCGTTTTGTCGCAAGAATGGAATGTGTCTTCGGGTCAAAATCGGTCTTGATGAACGATTTGTGAAATTCGCGGTGCCAATCCGGAGACTGGCCAAGCGCCCATTCAAAAAAAGTGAAGAGGTCTAGGACCCGCGATTCTCTCGTCTTATTTCGGAGAGTCAGTTTCCAAATCTCAATCGGTTCATCGACAGGCAGGAATAAGAGCAGATCAGTCTCGATGCCGTGATTACTCGATTCGATAATGGAATATCCGATGCCATGCCTGCATCGATATTTGTCCGGCTCCGCGCAGACGGGTTTCCAACCCGCGGACCAGATATTCCCCCGATCATCGCGCAGATAGATGTATTTTCCCCATTCATCCTTTATAAGGTCCTGCTCCCAGCGTGTGAGACGGTTAAGCTGAGCATGTGTTCGCCAGCTGTATCCGCTCCCTGTCTGGGAAACGGTCATCCCATAATCACCGTTGCTGATGACGTTGATCCACGGACGCGGCGTCCGCGGCGTCGTGATAACAAATTCTCTGCCATCCTTTGAAAAATGTCCGTACGATGTCTTCAATAGTTTCTCTTTTTGACCTTCGGAAATCATTCGTCGTAGACTAAAACGATAGCCCGAGGGTAAGTCGATGTGTGTCTTTGAGCCTTCCGTGATTTGCCCAGCCGTAATCGAAGTTCAATTTGTATCCGACCATGTCATACTGGATACCCGCGCCGAGAGTCAAACCAACTTCTGAATCTTGCAGAAAGAGGTTCTGGTAGCCTGCGCGCAAAGCAAAAATGTTTTCAAAGAGATATTCCCCGCCAAAGCTTACGCTTTCGTTGTTATCACTCGGATGAAACGCGTCGGCGGCGAGTGTAATCTTGTCCTCCTCTCCTACTTTGATCGGCAATCCAACTCCGATGCGGAGCATGATCGGCAACGGAAAATTGTCGGTATATAATTCCGCCGGAAGATTGCCGTTATCTCCGTTCGTTGCAATATTCTGGTCGTATAACACGCGCAAATCTCGTCCGTCGAATTTGCCGCGCGTGCCGAAGTTAGAGATGCTGGCCCCCAGATGAAATCCGTCCGGCGTCATCCTGTAGATCGTTCCGACGCTGATGGAATACGCACCCATGGCACTGTGCCAGATAGTCTCTTGAATGTAATTCAATTCTATCCCGGCGGAAAACCGCTCCGAAATCTGGCGGGCGAATCCGACTCCAACGGCTACATCCGAAACAGTATATCGTTCGCCCGTGCCGAGAGGTTGCGCAACCGTCCGTACGTCGATATCACCCGAATTGAGCGATGTCATCGTTGCGTACACATTGCCGGCGTTGCCAAGCTCGAACGTAAGTATTCCATAGTCGTACGTGATATCGGCAAGCCACAGGCTGTGTGTGAACTCGGCCGAATTTCCGTGAAGAAACCCGATGCTGCCCGGATTATAGTACG
>CAYYHS010000330.1:0-3842 GCA_964471785.1 uncultured Chitinophagaceae bacterium | reverse complement strand
CAGTTCCCTGGGTTTTGGAATGTTAGCTCAGTATGCGAAAAAGGGGGATGATAACGGATTCTGGGTGCATGCATGAGAAAATCACACTGATGGATAGGGCAAAAAAGGCCGGCAATGCACGAAGTGCCCCCTGGGGAAATCCGCTCCGCGAAAGTACTGGCCAATATGAGAGTTCTTTTAAGGTTGTCGTGAAATAAAGATGTAGCGCACTGACGACGGCGCTCGATGTGCACAAGGCCGTGACGTTAGAGTTGATGTTATCATTGGAAATACAAACGGTATAAGTGCTGAATGACGCCCACCTGTCTCCCGAACGAGGATTAACTCCTCTTTCATCCCTTTGGCTGATTACTATAGTAAGCAATCAATTGTATACTTCTGATGGTAAAAGAGGGGGAAGAATCTCCGTCTAAACGACGGTTTATCGTATTAGAATCACTTTGACGAAACTACGGAATGCGTTTAACGGCCAAAAGAAGGTCCAGAAGCAAACAACAGCATGGGAACCGCCGGCAAGACAAATCCAGAAGAGGGTACAATGCCTGATAAGTTTGATGAAATCCAATCGGAACAGGATGCACAATTCGTCGGATGGGAGATAGATTCATCGGGTGACCGTTTTGCTTTTTATAAGATTATCGCGGCAGACCATCCAATGTTTGGATCGAAAGTAACGGAGAAGGGATTGAAGGACTTAAACCTCAGGGTTCCTCGCATCCCGCTTCTCAAGGAACCCTTGAGAACGAACTGACCCTAGGGAAAGGGAGGAGCTGTCCGATGAAAGTGAGGTTCTGCGCAAGCGGAGTTCGGAGGATCAAATGGTTGCAAATATACTGCTTCTTGATGACAACAGAATTCAGAGATCTTCAATCGCGGCAGATCTGAAGTCGAATGGCCACCATGTAGTCGAAGCTACGGAATATGACCATGCATTTTCTCTTCTCTCCGGCGGGCGTTTCGACCTCATTGTGCTCGACATTACTCCCCCCGTTAAAAACGCGTTCAGAATCCTCGAGTTTCTTAAAACGCAGGAAATAACGAGCAAGGTATTGATTATCACCGGGACGTTGGAACTGGAGAATGCAATTAGGCGTGCGACTCGCGGAGCGCGGGATTATGTCATAAAACCGTACAACCAACATTATCTCATCAAGACCATCGATCATCTCCTTTCCGATCAATCTCGGACAAATCTCAGACTGCAGATCGTCAAGGCTGGAGATTTCATTAGGAGCACGCCAACGGGTGAACTTGATATGGAAGCGAGCACACAGGGCCTCGCACAAATCGCCGCCGCCAGCACAAATCTTGAAAACTACGAGGTCCTAATCGACCTTCGGGACATCAGATCACGGTTATCGAGATCGGACATTTTCGAGTTAGGATACAATCTTGTGAAATATGGAGAGACATTCCGGAGGAAGACAGCGGTGCTCGCCCGGGAAGATGAGGATCTAAAGCAAGCAACGTTATTTGAAGATGTCGCGCAACACCGTGGCTTCAGTGTACGAGCGTTCACGGTATTTGAAGATGCGATGATATGGCTTTCTACCATTACAGAACATAGCGAGGCGCATCTCAATGGACACTCTCCTTTTAATCAGTAGAATCGTCTTAGGCGGATTTTTCGTCTACAGCGGGGCTAATCATTTCACCGGATTTGCGACAATGACTCAATATGCAAAGGCAAAGGGGGTGCCGTTTCCCGCCGTTGCACAAGGGGTGGCCGGGCTGATGCTCCTCATTGGCGGACTCAGCATCATGTCGGGGATGTACCCCATGGTCGGCATTTTCCTGCTCGTCGCATTCCTGGTTCCAGTCACTCTCATGATGCACAATTTCTGGAAGCTCGCAGATCCCCAGATGAGGATGGCGGACAAGGTCAATTTTATGAAGAACATGGCGCTGGCAGGGGCGATACTGATGCTTCTTGCGGTACCATTGCCGTGGCATCTCAGCTTGGTCTGGTAGAAGTGTCGGGTGAACGTGAACAAATAAAAAGGAGTATCCAGGATTGAAAGCGTTAGTCTATCACGGTCCGGGCAATTTGACTCTCGATGAGAAAGCGAAGCCTGCGATAAAAGATCAAAGCGATGCGATTGTCAAAATCAGCCATACGACGATCTGCGGGACGGATCTCCACATTATTAAAGGAGACGTTGCTACGGTCGTCGATGGACGGACGCTGGGTCATGAAGGAGTCGGACTGATCGATGAGGTTGGTTCGGGCGTTTCGAATTTCAGAACCGGCGACAGAGTGCTGATATCATGCATTACTGCCTGCGGGCAGTGCGGTTATTGCAGAAAACAGATGTATTCCCATTGCGACGCCGGCGGCTGGATTCTTGGCAATACAATCGATGGCACGCAGGCAGAATATGCGCGAATCCCCCACGCCGACATGAGTCTTTATCACGTTCCTGACGGAATGGATGCGGAAGCGATGGTGATGTTAAGCGACATTCTACCGACTGCGTATGAGTGTGGTGTTCTGAACGGTCGGGTCAAACCCGGCGATACGGTCGCCATCGTTGGCGCCGGTCCCGTTGGCCTTGCCGCACTGCTCACCGCGCAGTTCTATTCTCCCTCCGAGATTATCATGGTCGATACCGATGCTAATCGGCTTGACGTCGCCAAAAAGCTCGGAGCGACGAGGCTCGTCCTAGGTGATGCTGTCGGAGAGATCATGAAGCTGACCTCCGGGAAGGGTGTTGATGTTGCCATTGAAGCGGTCGGTATCCCCGGCACGTTTAACATTTGCCAGTCAATTGTGGCGGTCGGCGGGCACATTGCCAACATCGGCGTGCATGCCAAGAGTGTTGAACTGCATCTGGAGACTCTTTGGTCCAGGAATGTCACCATGACAACCCATCTTGTCGACACCGTATCGACTCCATTGTTGATGAAGATCGTGCAAATCGGGAGACTGGAGCCCCGGCGGCTCATCACCCATCGCTTCGCCCTGAGCGAGATCATGAAAGGGTATGACACATTTGCCAATGCGGCTAAAGAGAAAGCGCTTAAAGTCATTATCACGAATTAACTGAGAAGGCGTTGCGATGAAACGAGACAAGTTTTTTCCCATAGCAAGAGCACTCTGTTGCTGCTTTGTTCTCGCTGCTGGTTGCGCGTCTTCCGATCTTGTGGACGTGTGGAGCGATTCATCGTATCACTCTCCGTCCTTGAAAAAGATGCTTGTTATTTCCGTCGCCAAGGATCCGGCACAGCGGCGTATTTGGGAAGATGCGTTCAGCCTCGAACTTGCAAAGCACAGTGTTGCAGCCACCCCTTCGTACCGGCTGTTTCCCGATGCACGGCCCGATACAAGTCAGGTTATTCAAAGCGTGCAATCAATCGGATTCGACGGAGTTCTGGTGACTCGCCGGCGGCCTAATGAAATAAGGACACAGTATCTACAGGGATCTGTAACGAGTGACCAGAATGTGAGATATGATCGTCGCAACGACAGATTTGAAACATACTATGTCGACGTTGAGTACCCCGGATACATTGACTCGACAAAAATAGATGTAAGGACTATTGATGTTTGGTCAACGGGGAAGGGCGGACATATGATCTGGACCGCCACAAGCAACACCTCCGAACCGAACACGATTGAAGATGTACGGCCAAAGATTGCCAAGCTGGTGATGGATGCGCTGGCGGACCAGGCGATCATAGCTCCTTCACGATGACCGGATCTATTATTCGTTACAAAGAAAGGGAAGTGGATGAAAACGGCAGGAGCTATCACTATCGTTGTCGGCCTGTTGATGACCGTCTATACCGGGTTCAGCTATATCACAAAAGAGAAAGTAATCGACATGTGGGGACTCGAGGTG
>CAYYHS010000329.1:0-3850 GCA_964471785.1 uncultured Chitinophagaceae bacterium | reverse complement strand
TCTTTAATGTTTGCAGATGGATCCTCATCATTTCAGTACATCGCTATGTTGAGTTATTGTTCGTTGATCCCTATCAAAGATAAATCCTTCTTGAGAACGTCATGGTAGATGGCGACAAGGTGTTTCCTCTTAAGCTCCTCTTGCACAAGGCCTGCAATCCTCGCGCTGTGATATTCATTGAATTTTGCCGTAATAATCTTATCGACATCCTCGTATGTCAATTGTTTCTCTTCTTGAGCTGCGATGCATTTTATGAGTGCGTACTGTTTTCCCTTTAGGGGATCCGTGTATTCGATTGGTCCGGCGGTCTCGGATACCTTTAATTTGAGTGCGGCGTCACCCAGGAATGGCGGCTCGGTAAATAAATACGAAGCGATCACGCCGTCCCGTTTTCTTATGAATGTTCTTACTAATAATTCCGGAGCCAGCTTTTCAAAGGGGACGTTCTGATCAAGCTTATGCTTCAGCGCATCGATATAGTTCTTGTTAGAATCCACGATGGCATAGATATTCACCTTTGCCAGCTGATAGAAGAGAGAGTCTTTATTCGCTTCATAAAACTCTTTGAGCGCTTGCTTGGTCGGCTTGGGGATCTGGCCGTCAATGACCTCCCGGTCATAGATCTTGATAATCTGATTTCGTATGAATGGATTGTTGGTCTTTTGATTGAAAATTGTCTTCTCAAGACCCAACCTCTTCGCCTTGATTACTATGATATTTGTCCTCACCGCCTCCAGGATGTATTTCTTTAAGTCCGTTTCTCGAAGCGAAACAGATGTGTTGAACGCCAGCACTTCCTCGTAGAGACGCAGATACTCTTTGAGATCGACGCTGCCCTGTGGATATCGCAGAATGACAAGATTTTTTCCTTGTGATAATTCATTGCGCAGCGTATCTGCGTACGCAACCGGACTCAGCTGTGGAATATGCGATAATTGCATCACCCGTTGCAGCCCCTTAGTACTCCACGTTATATTCTTTTCGTCGATGAGAGCCTTCTTTGTACTATCAAACTTCTGAGCGCTGAAATCTTGATACCGATCTTCAAGTCTTTTTCTTATCTCATCCCTTACCAGTTCAAACGGCTCAACGTGTTTCTGGTCAATCCTAATCACTTTCACAACATGGAACGATCGCCCGTCTTCTAAGATTTGCACCTTCCCAACTGCGAGATCAAACACTTCGGAAGACAGCGGATTGGTAAGGCTCTGTTTCCAATTTATCGCCGGCATCACGCCATTTGTCCGCAATGATTCCGTATCCTGAGAGTATTGTTTTGCCAATTCAGTAAAGTCTCCTCCGCGATCTGCCTTTCGTTTGATATCCCGCGCAACAGATTCCAGATAATTCAACTCTTTCAATGAGCCATGCACCGGCTTATTTAATACGATCTGCTGATAGGCTACCTCTTTCTTCATCGCCTTGTAGGCTTGACGAACGGATTCGTCGCTGACAAGTTTCTTTTGAAATTCACTGTTAAAATACTGAATGACTAATTCCTCATTGATCGATCGTCTGATTGTGTTAATTTCTGCTTCGTTCGTATTTAATCCCCGATCGAAAAAATCAATGACTTTTAAACGATCATGAAGCATATCATCCAAGGCTCTGGTGAAGGCCTGTGGCTTCGTAATCTTATAGAGCAACAGATAATTGTAGTCATTCACCTGTTTCAGCAGCTCGGGAAAACTAATCGTATAGCCGCTGTCAATTTGGGCGATGATATTTTGCGGTATCGTTTCTTGTGCTTCAGAGCGGACTGGCAGAATTGAGAGGAATGAAGAAAGAAATAAGAATGTCAGTGTCTGTCTGTGTAATCTCTGCATCATAGGATATTCTCTTGGCGATTCATTATATGAAGCATCTTGACGGCGATAGACTCGCGCGTACTGCTCAATCCACTTTCTTCGCCCGAGATGATCGTTCGTCGTATTGACAGATGGGCATTATGAGCTGAGCCTTGGCAATATTACGTACCTCCGCCGGAACCTGCTTCGATCCCTCCACAAGATCATTGCGTAATGAGCTTGCTTGACCGCCCATAGCTGATTAGTTCTTAATTGCCATAGCATCTTCTCGTTGCTCAAGGGCAAATATGTGTGACGCCGAACTGAGAAGCAACGACACACATTCGATTGTCTAAAAAGACATTGGCGGTTAACGATAACCGAGGGGAGATCTCGGTACGTCATATGGTCTTTGTGGAATACGATAAAGTCTTCTTGAGACAGCTATCTACATCAAAAACATAAAACCCTGATGGTGGATCATCAGGGTTTTATGCACATATACACCATACAAGCTACATCTTATTTCACAAGCATCAGCTTCTTCACAGATGTGAAGGTGCCGCTTGTTAATCTGTACATATAGACGCCCGAGGCGAGATGTGCCGCATTGAATTGCACTTCGTGAGTACCTGCGGACGCGAGGCCATTCATGAGTGTTGCGACTTTTTGGCCGAGCAAATTGAACACTTCCAGAGTCGTTTTAGCCGAAGACGGCAGAACGAAACTGATTGTTGTGCTCGGGTTGAATGGATTCGGGTAGTTTTGATTGAGTCTGAAATCACCGGGTGTCACACTTGATTGCTGCTTGACACCATCAAGAGCGGTGCCGGCATCCAATGCGGTTTGGATTTTCGCATATTCAGCCGTTCTCTGTGCTGCCCATGCTGCTTTTTGAGTTGGGAACCAATTTAGATCGCCAACAGGATATCGGCCAGTAGCGCCGGTAGCGCCTGTCAGCAACGTGGCATTGCTGTAAGCAAGGTTAACCGGAATCGGCCAGTCAAAATAGACATAGTTCGCCGCGCCGGTGTTCACTAAGCGCCAATCTGGTAACACCGCCGTGCTGCCGGTATCAGCCACTTGAACAACGTATTTTTTCAAAGCCCAGATCTGGGCCGCCTGCAGATCTTTTGCATCGGTAAAGAGGGGTTTTTCCGTATACCACTTGCCATTTGTCAAATACGGATACGTGGCGTTGTCATTGAACATTGTCGTCGTTCGCGTATTCATGGTAATCTGATTCGATTTCCATGCGGTCACGCCGTCAACATGCAACGTATTTAATGTGTCAATCAGATTGCTCCAGATGGGATCCCAATACGCAAGATTGTCGTCAACCAAGAATTTTCGCTTTACATGGTTGGCATTGTCTGCGCTATCAGCATACATATTGATTAAACCCATCGGCAGAAAATCCATATCTGCTTCACCAGGATCGATCGTCTGTATACCCGAAAACGCTTGGTCATTCGAGTTGACAAACAGATTGTTTGTGTAGCTTGCATTGCTCTGGTACCCAAGATCCATGAATTGATACCCGGCGTTATTGACGAAGGTATTGTGGTTGATAATGATCCTATTGGCCGGATAATTTCTCCATTTATACATGGAACCCTGGCTGTTAATGTGAGTGCAGTTTTCAACCAAGAAGGTGTCGAGGACATTAAAGCCGTCATAGACGCCACCGTTACGTCGGCACGGCTGGCCGTTCAGGTTGACAAAGTAATCGTTCTTTAAGACGAACGTGCATGAGTCATTAAAGGCGGCTACCATGATCCATCTCGTATGTTCAAAAAGGCAATTATTGTATTCAATACGTTGATGAGCCGTGCCGGAACCGTGATACGCCCAGTTTTCTGAACCATCGCTTGCACATGGAGTCAAAGCAATATTTCTTCCAATGAAATTGCCCGAACCGCCAAAGCTGGCCATATTGGTGGATGCTCCGACATAACCGCAAACTAACGGCGGGGCTGAGAGTGCATTTTTATTGTTGACCAGCGGCGTAGGGTCTGAGCCTACAAGGACGGTTGTGCGATTGGCCCACATGTTCGGGTTGT
>CAYYHS010000328.1:0-3857 GCA_964471785.1 uncultured Chitinophagaceae bacterium | reverse complement strand
AATCTTGTAATCTTGTAATCTCGTAATTCCGTAATCCTGAACTGATATCTAGTGCTCTTCAACACCTGTCGAGATGCGATGCCGGTCGATCCAATAGGCCCAGAGTATCAGCAGCCATGTGGATTGCGCGCCCCAGGCAAGAGCGGTCACGCTCGGGGGCGCTCCGCCTATCATATTGCCTACCCAGGCGATAAGCAAGAAAACAATAAACGACCAGAATGCGTACGTTCCGGTCCGGTCTTTCGCCCTCGTCGATCGTAGATAAATAAAAATACCGGCGGCGAAGAGAGCACCCTCCACAAGAATTGTCGCCGGAACAGAGTACCAAAGGCCCAGGCCGACATACATTTTCAATCCGGGAATAATCGGCATGTCGGGTCGGTGAGAAGCGAAGTCGAGCACCCAATGGCTGATGACACATCCCGCAAGGATAATTGCGTTCCTCGCTGAACGGCGAATCGCAAAATAGACAAGGCCGAATAGAGCAGCCCAGCCAAGACCGGTGAGAAGACTATGAGAAATAGGATAGTCATAGAAGTCCAGCGGCGTGAATGCGGTGTTCCCCGGGTCGATGCGGACGTGCTCAATGCCGAGCAGCAGAAATACGGGCCAGAGCAGATCGACAAACTGAGTCGCCATAATGAGGGTGCCGAGCGAGACTTTCGGTGCAGGGTTTTTTGCTCCGAGCGAGACAGCAATATGTCCTATAAACATTGTTTCCTCCTCACTAAGTGAGTCCTTGCTCCGAAAATGAATCTAGCGCCGTTTCCAAAAAATATTCTTGTACTCTGGGAACCCCCTCTCAATCTCCCCCTTTCAGGGGGAGAAGACAATTTCCCTCCCCTGCAAGGGGAGGGTTGGGGTGGGGTCATGAGTTTGATAGAAAAGATATTTCTGAAAATACAACATCACTTAATTGAAACGGCACTAGAAAATATCGCCGATGCCAATCGTGAACGTAAGACCGCGCGGTTCCTTCCCGCGCCATGTCATATCAAAACGAAATAAGTCAAGAATGCGGCTTATGCTGATGCCTCCTTCGGAATACCAGCCGTTCGTCGTCTTGAAAACCGGCGGACCGGCGATTGCCGAAGGCGAGAGCCACGATTGAGCAACCGAACCGAATACGATAAGTTCGAGATTGCTCTTGTAGAGATACGGTATCCCCGTTGCCAGAAAGGGAACCCTCCTGAAATTGTGCTCGATCGAGATCAGCACAAACCGATCTCCCGAAAACTCTTTCACTCCCGAAGCCCTCAATCCTCCAAACCAGGCCGATCCGAGGTAACTTGATTCAAGACTGAACAGGCGTTGCGGCAATCGGGTTCCCGTAAGAATTCCCCCGTTGAAGGTGATGGACATTGTCGGGTTGAAAAAAAGATTGAGATCATACGTCGGGAATTTTGCCTTAAGACTGCCGTAGAGCCTTGTAAATCCGAAGTCGCTTTTCAGGATACTTTTCGATGAGTACTCGAGCTCGGAATGCCCCGTAAGATACGGGTTACTAAAAAAATATTGCGTGGTGTTACCGTACTCGGCGTCGAATGTGAGGGACCGGAGCGTGCCGTCGAGTATCGGCGGATTGATCCGATATTTTCTATCCCGGTCCAACAAGCTGAACTCCGTTATTTTTCTGAGCGAGGTCTCTTCCTCATTCGTATAACCCAACTGCATATGGAGGTTTGGAATGAGGGTCCGCCGGAGAAAATTGCCTTCAACAAAGCCGTGCCATCCGCGCGAGAGAAAGTAGTCGCGGTAATCATCTTTCGAAAAAAGTGTTCCTAAGAGGATTTCAAAGTTGCCGTAGTAACCTTCGTCGGGGCGGTAATCGAGCTTCCGGTAAATATCCCCCCCGATTCCGAACGATCGGTCTGAAGCAAGATAGTACGTCGTGCCGGCGGAATATTTCCATCGCTTATCGTCGAAACTATACCCGAGTCCGCCGCGAAGAGCAACAGCGTTTGTCAAAGAGTCAAAATCAAACTGTCCGCCGAGGAACAATCCCTCGACCCTGTTGAACCGAATGTCGGCGTAGGACAATCCAGTAATACCCGAGCCGATGGCGTTGAGCGATTTCGTCTGCTTCCCGATCTGCTGCTCGAGAGTGGCATTGCTGTCTAGATTCTGGTACGCCAGTTGTTCGTCAACGTTGAGAGGAAGGAGCGGGTGCTCCGCCCAGTAGGTCGAATCGAACTTGGATGCCTCCGGCGCAATAGTCAACTTGGGCAATTTTCCGAGGCTGTCTGCAAAGGTCGGGTTAATCGTATAGTCGGACATGACAACCGAGCGAACGAAGGAAAACTTGAGGAGGGAGATTCCGATCAAGCTCACATCTGCCTTCCCCTGCACCCTGTAATCGACAGGCATCCAGAATCGATTCTCGTAAAGCCGGAACTGCTGAAGGTAATGAAACGACACATTTTTTAAGAAGGGGATGGCATACGCCTCGTTCGGTTCAAAGTCAACGTTGATCACCGCGTAACTTCGTTCAGCGATCGAGATCATCCCGCGAAAAAGAGGTCTGAGACGCGAACGGGGAATCACTTCGATGTCGTAGACATCCATCCCGTCCATCGAGCGAGTCCGGATAAGCCTGTAATCGTAGAAAGAAAATGCATCGGGAGAAGTCGGCCCGATGAACTTGTATCCGCCCGTGTTGATCGTGTCGTCGTTATAGTTCGTGACCTGCCCGACACGGCTGACAACCTCCCCCATCGCTAAATTTTTGGTCTGGCGTTTTTGATGAACGACCTCCCGCAGCGAATCGTTCGCACGCCAGTAGAGGGTAATATACGACTCGGTAATTGCTCCGATAGCGGTATCTATGTTGATAGTAATGCGGCTGTAGGCTTCGCACTGAAATGTCTTCAATGCGCCCATCCATTTCGGCTTGCTCTCGATAGCGCGGCGGATGATTTCCATAGCGGGGTCCTCATCCGTCACAACGACTTCCGACATTTTGATCGCTTCGGGCTGCAGCATTGAGCGCAGTTCACGTAAACTCGATCCGGATACATGGACGGAATCCGACCGGTATCCAAGGTAACTGACGACGAGGGTATATTCCCCCGGAGGGAGCGAGAGTTGAAACCGGCCAAGTTCGTTTGTGATGGTTCCTTTGTTGGATGGACCTGCGACCCTGATGGTCGCGGCGGGGAGAGGTTTGTTATTCGAAGCGTCGAGGACGATTCCGCTGACAGTGTTCAACGATTGTGCAGCCGCGGCGGAGACCGCAAAGAAGATCAGAGGAATTGCGAATCGAAGGGGGGATCCCAATAGATAACTTCTCCTTTCCGAACGATTCATTGAGAAACCAGATGCACGATGCAATTCCGTTTTTCCTTTTCCGCCACCAGGGAAAGACCGTGGAGCGGATCTTCGGCAAATAGCAATCTTTATGGACGAACCCAATCGAGAATTGATGATTCGCCAACATTCTGAGAACGATCGCGAGCGTAGTACGCCTTTCTCCAGCACTTTCAAATCGGCATGTCCCCGAGAGCAGTACCCCTCTTGGCATCCGGATGCATTGTCATGTTCACAGACGCTCCGCAAAAGCAACTTCTAGAACGTGGCCCACTGAGACCTAATTTAAAAATCCAATTCAATGTATTCAAGAAAAATTGTGGGCGAAGCCTACTAAAGGCAAACTAAGCCACGACTGTAGATCTAGTGGTCGGTCGATGCGAGAAACCTCGCGAAGGTTCACCTTCAATAGCGATACAATATTGAAGGTTTCAAATAAACAACCTTCGCAAGGTGTGTATCACACGGTCAAACTGAAATATTGCCATCCAGCTGGGTAGTGACTCACTTTCATCTTGATCCCAATCTCTGATTGGGATCAAGATGCGGCG
>CAYYHS010000327.1:0-3858 GCA_964471785.1 uncultured Chitinophagaceae bacterium | reverse complement strand
TCGGAATCGGGCCCGATCCTTGTGGTCGACGCCGGCGCCGTGACCGACTGCAAGCCTCACTTTCTCTTCGAATTCGGCGTTATGGGAAGCATCTACTCGGAATACATTTTCAACAAGAAGAACCCGAGAGTAGGACTCCTGAATGTTGGCGAGGAGGAGACAAAGGGGGACGAGCGAACGAAGGAAGCATACGCGAAGTTTGTTGCCGGGAAGGACAGGATGAATTTTGTCGGGAATATCGAAGGGAGGGATATCCTGAAAGGCAAGGCGGACGTGGTGGTGTGCGATGGATTTCTGGGAAACGTCCTTCTGAAATTTGCGGAGAGCGTGCCGTCGTTTCTAAAAACCAAATTTAAGAAATATGCCGATGAAGGCCCGCTGCAGAAACTCCTCATGGGAATTATGAGGAACCCGCTGCGAACGATATTCAAGGAGTTCGATTACCAGGAGTTCGGCGGAGTTCCGCTGCTCGGAGTCAACGGCGTGACGATCATCGGACACGGGAGTTCGACGCCGAAGGCAATCAAAAATATGATCCTCCGCGCAGAAGAAATGGTCAATCGAAAAATCAATGCTCATATCGAAGAGTCGCTCAACGAAAACAAATCCGAAGTGGTGAATGGGTAAAAGACACGCAACGATCACAGCAGTCGGCCATTACGTTCCCGAAAAAATACTCACGAATCGTGAGTTGGAAAAGATGGTCGATACAAACGATGAGTGGATAAGAACGAGAACGGGAATCCGCGAGCGCCGAATCCTGGAACATGGCGGCACATCGGATCTCGGTGTCGGGGCCATACGGAACATGCTCTCGAACCGGGGAATTGAACCCTCGGAAATAGAAGTTATCATCGTCGCGACTGTGACTCCCGATATGTTTTTTCCGTCGACGGCATGCGTTATCCAGGATAAAATCGGGGCTCGGAAGGCGTGGGGGTTTGACCTCAATGCCGCATGCTCCGGGTTTGTCTATGCTTTGACCATCGGTTCTCAGCTTGTCGAGAACGGAGCGTACAGCAAAGTCGTTGTTGTCGGAGCGGACAAGATGAGTTCCATTGTAGACTACACGGATCGCAACACGTGCATTCTCTTCGGAGACGCCGGGGGCGCAGTCCTGCTCGAACCAACAACCGATGACTCCGTCGGTATCATCGACCACAAGCTCTATTCGGACGGTTCCGGCGGCGGGGCACTGTACATGTCGGGGGGAGGAAGTTTGAACCCCTCAACCCACGAGACGGTCGACAAGAAAATGCACTACATCTTCCAGGATGGAAAAGCGGTGTTTAAAGTTGCGGTGATCGGAATGGCCGATGTCTCGGCAGAGATCATGAAACGGAACAACCTGAGCGGCAAGGATGTAGATTGGCTCGTTCCCCACCAGGCGAATCTTCGGATTATCGATGCGTGCGCGGATCGGATGGAACTCGATCGATCAAAAGTCATGATCAACATAGAGAGGTATGGAAATACAACGGCTGCAACGATACCTCTTTGTCTCTCGGAATGGTGGCTGGACGGAAAAATTAAGAAAGGACATAACCTCGTGCTCTCTAGCTTTGGAGCCGGGTATACGTGGGGTGCGGTGCTCGTGAAGTGGGGAATCGATGGTCCGGTCAAACACTAAGAGAATACGATAGAGTGGGAAAAGCCGCGTACATATTTCCAGGACAAGGTTCGCAATATGTAGGGATGGGAAAAGATCTTTATGATGAATTTCCCTCCGCGAAAGAATTGTTTACCCGGGCGGATGTTCTTCTCGGTGTTCCGTTGTCGACGATATGTTTTGAGGGACCGGAAGAGGAGTTGAAACAGACGAAGAATACACAACCGGCGATTTTCCTTCATAGCATGGTGCTGTGGAGTTTGCTTCATCCGCAAGATGCGGCAATGGTCGCGGGACATTCGCTGGGAGAATACTCTGCGCTCGTTGCTGCGGGGGCTCTGAAATTTGAGGACGGGCTTTCCCTAGTACGGAAGAGAGGCGAGTTGATGCAAAAAGCAGGAGAGGAGAACCAGGGAACGATGGCCGCCGTCGTCGGACTCGATGCGAAAGCAGTGGGAGAGGTCTGCTGCACTGCATGGAAAGAAGGAGTCGTCCAGGCGGCGAATTTCAATTCCCCCGGGCAGATCGTTATATCCGGCTCGGTGAGCGGCGTTCGGAAGGCGATGGAATTGGCCAAAGAGCGGGGAGCGAAACTCGTAAAGGAACTGGTCGTCAGCGGAGCTTTTCATTCTCCCCTGATGCAATCCGCAAAGGATGGTCTTAAGGCAGCTCTCGATGCCGTTGAAATCCGGAACGCAAAGATCCCGGTCTACGCCAACGTCACCGCAAAACCGGTACAGAATGCGGATGAAATCAGAAGAATGCTTTTCGAACAAGTAACAAGCCCGGTGCGCTGGGACGAAACGATTACACGGATGTCGACAGACGGCGCGTCGACATTTACCGAAGTTGGACCCGGCAAAGTTTTGCAGGGACTTGTAAAGAGGATTTCTCCCGGCGCGGCGGTCGGCGGAATCGATAGCGCGGCGAGTATTGCTTCTGCTGCGATAAGGGAAAGGGGATAACATGATGGAGAAAACAATACGTATCGGGAAGCACAATGTCGACCCGGTCCTTTTTGAGCGAAGCTTCGCCACCGGATGCGGGCCTTTTGCATGTGAATCGACCTGCTGTTCGTTCGGCGTCTACGCAGACCTTGCGGAGAAAGAAAAGATTCTCGCTCATCGGGAAATTATCAAAAAATATCTCGACGAAACACAGACGACCGACGACACCCGCTGGTTCGATTCGGAGGTCGTAGACGACAACGACTTTCCTTCGGGGAAGGCAGTCGGCACTGAAGTGTTTAACGGCAAATGTGTGTTTTTGAACAAGACCGGACGCTGCAGTTTGCAGATTGCAGGGAGCGAGGAAAAGCTCGGCCGATGGGCGCTCAAACCTTTTTATTGCGTAGCGTTCCCAATTACGGTGGACGACGGGGTCGTAACGTTCGACGATTTACTGGATCAGAAGCCGGCGTGTTGCTCATTTATCGATGGCCGCGAGAGCTCGATCGTCACTGCCTGCAAGGAGGAATTGGAGTTTGTGTTGGGGAGCGCAGGCTATGATGAATTGGTTGAACTCCACTCCGGGAACGGACGGAAACAAGAGCCTCTTTCACCCCGGTAAGATCGAGACTAAGGTTAAGGTCAAGATTAAGGTTAAGACAAAGATGATCAGTACTCAACTTGAACATAAGGCTGCATTAGTCACCGGTGGAACCCGGGGCATTGGACGCGCAATTGTCCTTGCGTTAGCGGAAGCAGGAGCTGACGTTGCGTTTACCTACCGGAGTTCGAAAGAGGCTGCTGAGACTCTCGAGGCCGAAGTTCGGGCGATGGGACGCCGTACGGCGGGGTACCAATCGGACGCCGCAGATTCCGCTCAGGCAATTGACATCGTCCAAAAAGTGGTGCAGGAGTTTGGAAGACTCGACATTCTCGTGAACAACGCCGGGATCACAAAAGACGGGCTCTTAATGCGGATGTCGGAACAGGATTGGGATTTAGTCATCGACACGAATTTGAAAAGCGTTTTCAATTTTACCAAAGCAGTCTGCCGGCAGATGATGGGCCAACAGTCTGGAAAAATCATCAATATCTCATCGGTTGTTGGTGTCATCGGCAATGCAGGGCAGGCGAACTACGTAGCGTCGAAGGCGGGGGTTATCGGTTTCACGAAATCGGTGGCGAAGGAGCTTGCCTCGCGCAATATTCAGGCAAATGTCGTGGCGCCCGGGTTTGTCGAAACAGACATGACGCAAAAGTTGAATGAGAAACAAAAAGAAGCTATCTTAGCCATGATTCCAT
>CAYYHS010000326.1:0-3874 GCA_964471785.1 uncultured Chitinophagaceae bacterium | reverse complement strand
CCGGACTGACATAAAAATTGTCGGCATCGCAGAGGCCGATACCGCAGTGGCGGAGGCGTACCGGAGTCGCTATCATCTCGATGAAGGCGAGATGTTTGGATCATTGGAGAAGATGCTTGAAAAGCAGAAGCCGGAGGCTGTGGTCGTTTTCTCCACCACGTTTGACCACCGGCCCATTGTGGAACTCTGCTGCAGGCACGGCGTTCCTGTGATGATGGAGAAGCCGCTGGCAGTGAGCTTTAAAGACGCACTGGCTATTACGAAGGCGGCAAAGGAGAGTAATGTCGCCGTTCTTGTGAACTATGAGACAACATGGTACCGGAACACAAAGGACGTTTACCGCATCATCCATCAGAACGGACTCGGAGAAACCCGAAAGATGGTCGCACATGACGGGCATCGGGGGCCGAAAGAAATCGGCGTTGGTCCAGAATTTCTTTCCTGGCTTACCGATCCTGTGCTCAATGGTGGAGGGGCGTTAATGGATTTCGGGTGCTACGGGGCGAACCTGTTCACGTATCTGATGGACAACCAGCGACCGCTTACAGTCACAGCGATAACACAACAACTTAAGCCGCAGATCTATCCTTGTGTGGATGATGAGGCGACGATCGTTCTCACTTACTCCCATGCACAGGGGATCATCCAGGCCTCGTGGAACTGGCCGGCCGGGAGAAAGGATCTTGAAATCTACGGCTCGACAGCATCAGTTTGTACCGTCGGGAGAGACCTCCTGCGTCTCCGGGTTGGAGACGAACCTGAAAAGGAGATGACTTCGGTCCCGTTGGATTCTCCGGAAGATGATCCTCTCTCTTACCTTATTGCGGTTGTCCGCGAGCGGCTGCATCCCTTAGGACTCTCATCACTTGAGAACAATCTGATTGTGAACGAGATTCTGGAAGCGGCGCGCCGGTCAGCGATGACGGGTCGGACAATTCCGCTCCCCCTCATAGAGAGCGACCGCTGAGAATAGAGCGTTTCATGGTGACCTCCGCAGGTTGACATTGCGGGAATGAGCTGCCCCAGTTTATGTACGAAGGCTAAGTTAGTAAATTTTTTTAGCTGTTGGCAAGCGGAAGTGGATAAAATGTTTCTGGACAATAAAAACACAAAAACCTCCATCATCTTTCGAATCCGGAGGTTCAATTTCCTGACAATCGCTCCCGCATTTCCCCAAATTCAAGTGGTAATTTGCGTGAATGTAGCGGTAATCGATGGAGGAATAAAGAAAAAAACAGAGGTGGATCTGTGAATGACCTTCACCAATGATGAAATCTATTTAAGCAACAACAAATTGCGGCATCGGCGTTTCAAATCGTACAAAGTGACGCCATGACTTTCTAAATTCAATCCACGAGAATTGAATCTCAGATACTTCTCGCACTCTCATCCATTCAAAACCTGTCGCGCTTTTCTGGCCAATGAGCGTGGTGAGAATGGCTTTTGGAGAAAATTGACACCTTCATCGAGTATCCCGCGATGCGCCACGACATCGGCCGTATAACCGGACATAAAGATCACTTTCATACCCGGCTTCAGCACGTCGAGCCTTTCTTTCAGTTCTCTGCCATTCATCCCCGGCATTACCACATCGCTGATGAGCAGATCAAACTTTTGACCGCTTCGTTCACAAAGCACGATGGCATCGCCGGGAGACTTCGCAGTAAAGACGGTGTACCCATACAATTCCAATGAGTTCTTAGCAAGGTCGAGTAATTGTTCCTCATCCTCCACCACGAGTACCGATTCTGTCCCTTTGAGCGGAATATCCTCCACTTTCCCAGCCGGCATCTCGATCTCTCCATAAAATCGCGGAAAGTAGATCTTGAACGTCGTTCCCTTGCCAGGTTCACTGTAGACATTAATGAACCCGTTGTTCTGTCTCACGATCCCGAACACCGTCGCGAGTCCCAGGCCAGTCCCTTGGTCCTTGGGTTTCGTTGTGAAGAATGGTTCAAAGATCTGGCCTATCGTCGCCTTATCCATGCCAAGGCCGGTGTCGCTAAAGGCTAGCACGACGTACTCCCCCGGTTGAAACTCCAGATGTTCTTTGCAGTAATCCTCTTCAACGACAATGTTTGATGATTCAATAGAGATTGTGCCCACATCAGCAATGGCATCGCGTGCGTTGGTTGAGAGGTTTGCTAGAATCTGGTCCACTTGAGTCGGATCGATCTTGATATGCCAGAGATCTCTCCCGGGTCGCAGGGTGAGATCGATGTCTTCACCGACCAGCCGTGTGAGCATACTTTGAAGAGCGGAAAGAGCATCGTTCAAGTTCAGCACCACTGGAGCGGCGACCTGCTTTCGCGCAAATGCGAGCAGTTGTTTTGTAAGATTGGCGGAACGCTCCGCTGCCGAGACAATGGCCTGCACCTTTCGCGCAATAGGATCCAACGGACTAATTGCATGCTCGATGAGCCTGGCGTTGCCGAGGATCACGGCGATCACGTTGTTGAAATCGTGCGCAACACCTCCCGCCAGCCTGCCGATTGCTTCCATTTTCTGCGCCTGCATAAACTGCGCCTGCAACAATTTGCGTTCCGATTGGTCATTGAAGACCAGAACAACGCCGATTGTTTCGCCCCGTTCATTGCGGATTGGCGCCCCGCTGTCCGCGATCGGACGGCGCGCTCCATCTTTCGCGATCAACGTTGTGTGGTTTGCCAGTCCGACGATGATTCCCTCACGAAGGACACAATAGACGGGGTTCTCGACGGGAATCCCCGATTCTTCGTTGACGATGTTAAACACCTCAGTGACGGGTTTCCCCATCGCCTGCTTTTCGACCCATCCAGTGAGTGATTCTGCAACGGGGTTCATCTGCAAAACCATCCCGCGGATATCGGTGGTAATCACTCCATCGCCAATGCTGTACAGCGTCGTCCTGAATCGCTCTTCACTGATGCGTAATGCTTCCTCCGCCTCTATTCGCTCGGTGATATCCTGAATAACGGTTCGGATCCCGGTAATTCTTCCCTGATTATCCTTGAGCAGCCGTTCTTCCATCAGGGCTGTAAAGGCGGTGCCGTCTTTTCGGAGATAGCTCCGCACGGCGCTTTTGTTCGGAGACAATTCTCCAGATAGTTTTGCTACAATCCGTTTCTGAGATAATTCGCTGTCGTGGACAAACTGCGAGACCGGTTTACCCACCATCTCCTCCCGCAGATAGCCGAGCATTTCCAATTCAGTCCGATTGACATCAACAATGTAACCATTATTGTCAATCTCATGGTAACCGATCGGCGCGCTGTCGAACAGTTCTCTGAATTTCTCCTCACTTTTTTTCAGCGAATCTTCTGTTCGCTTGCGTTCGGTGATGTCCTCATATGTGCCCAAGACTCCTTTGACGGTTCCTTCTGCATCCAGCAAGGGGACTTTGGTAGTGCATAACCAGATTCTTCGGCCATCGGGCGTTGTCTGCGGTTCCTCGTAATTGAGTCTTGGTTTTCCTGTGTTGATGACGAGTCGATCATCGGCGCGATAGGCTTCTGCCTGATCTACCCAGCCCATCGCCCAATCATTCTTGCCGACAAGTTCTTCAGGCGAAGACAGTCCAGAATCCTGGGCAAACGACTGATTACAGCCCTGATAATTGGAATCGGTATCTTTCCAAAAGACCCGCACCGGAATGGTATCCAGAACTAAACGCATCATTTGTTGTGATTCGTGTAATGCTTCTTCAGCCTGCTTGCGCTCAGTGATATCGTTTCCTACGAGCGCAAGCTGAACGATCGTTCCCCCGCCATCACAAAGAGGGAAAAGGCTGTTTTCTGTATAACGCGCTCTCGTCACGGTTTCAAAATGTTCGGGCACCCCGGTCGACACTACTTTCGCTATGCGATCGCTCACCAGTGCAGCATGGTCCTGCGAC
>CAYYHS010000325.1:0-3885 GCA_964471785.1 uncultured Chitinophagaceae bacterium | reverse complement strand
CAGGTTCAATTGGCAGGAAGGCTTCGGCGCTTTCTCGTATTCCCGCTCACAACTCGATCGGGTTATCCGCTATATCGACAGATAAGAAGAGCATCATCGATAACAAATGTTTAAAGATGAATATTGTTCCCTTCTCGAAAAATTTCATGTGAACTTTGATACTAAATATTTGTTTGATTGGATGGATCAACCTAAACCGATCACGTACTATCGCTCCTGACGGAGCTCCTTGTCGATCATTCATCTTGTCTACAAACACCCGGCTCCTACGGAACCGAAAGAGCGGCATTATTCCTGGCTCAAAACATGGGTTCGATTTCAAACACAAAACAATACCATCCAAACATAAACAGTAAAGGAGTGAAAGTGTGACTCTATCCGACATCAATCTTCTCTTCGAATTTAACTATTGGGCAAAAGCCAAAATGCTGGGAACCCTCGACGTTCTCCCCGAAGAAGATCTCTACAAGGATTTCAAAACGAGCTTCAAAGGAATCCACGGCACGTTGGTTCACATCTGCGCGGCAGAAAATAACTGGCTCCAGCGCTTCAACGGAAATCCGACTCCAAAAGTCCTCCGGATCGACGACCTGCCTACGTATGCCGCAGTGAAGGCAAAATGGAGCGAGGTTGAGAAAGCGATGCTCGTTTACATCGCCTCATTGACCGAAGAGGCTCTTCCGCAGAAATTTTCAATCACGACCTCTGATGGCAAATCGGTCTCAAACGTCAGGTGGCAAGCCCTTCAACATCTCGTGAACCATGGAACATATCACCGTGGACAAATCACTTCGATGATTCGCCAATTAGGAGGTACGCCGGTAAGCACCGACCTTATCGCATTCTATCGACAAAAAACATAATCCGGATCCCGCCAATAAAAAACCCGGTCACAATGGCCGGGTCTTTTGTATTGTTCGACGAACGTTGTCGTTAGGTCACATCCGCTTTTTTCTCTTCTTCTTTCGTCTCTTCTTTCTTGTCCTTCTTGCGGTTCTTGTTGGCGTCGACAAATTTTAACTCTTCGCTCTTCTTGTTGAACTTCACTTTGATCTTGCTGCCGTCGCCGAACTTTCCCTTCAGGATCTCCTCGGAGACCGGATCTTCCACGTACTTCTGGAGCGCTCGTCGTAACGGACGCGCGCCGAAAGCCGGGTCGAACCCTTTGTCCGCGAGAAATTCCTTCGCCGCCTTATTCAGCTCGATGGTAATATTCATCGAACTCATCCGCTTGAACAAATCCTTCGTGGCTATATCGATGATCTTCATGATGTGCGACTTATCGAGCGGGTGGAAGACAATCGTGTCGTCGACACGGTTGAGGAACTCGGGATTAAAGACCCGCTTCAACGCGTCCTCGATCGTGCTCTTCATCGCCTTATATTTATCCTGAACCGTGTTGTCGCCAAACCCGAAGCCGCCGCTCGTTTTGATGTCGCGGGCTCCGATGTTCGACGTCATGATGAGGATAGTATTCTTGAAATCTACCCGACGTCCGAGGCTGTCGGTCAGAATGCCGTCGTCGAGAACCTGCAAGAGAATGTTAAAGACATCGGGATGCGCTTTCTCGATTTCATCCAACAGCACGACCGCATACGGTTTACGGCGGACCTTCTCCGTCAGCTGACCTCCTTCTTCGTACCCGACATAACCCGGAGGCGCCCCGACAAGACGTGAAACGGAAAACTTCTCCATATACTCGCTCATGTCGATACGGATGAGTGCCTCTTCCGAATCAAAAAGATAACGGGCAAGCGCCTTTGCCATTTCGGTCTTGCCGACGCCGGTAGGTCCGAGGAAGATAAACGATCCGATCGGACGGCGGGGATCCTTCAATCCTGCCCGCGTTCGACGAATTGCCTTTGTCAACTTCGACAGCGCTTCGTCCTGGCCGATGATCTGCGTGCGGAGAACGGTATCCATCTTGAGCAGCTTTTCCGATTCCGACTCGGCGATTTTGTTCACCGGAATGCTCGTCATCATAGCGACGACGTCGGATACGCTCTCATCGCCCACCTGGTAGACCGTGTCCTGAGCTTTTAGTTCCCACTCGCGTTTTGCAATTTCCAGATCGCTCAGGAGTTTCTTTTCGAGATCGCGCAGCCGCGCAGCTTCTTCGAAGTTCTGATTCTTGACAACCTGGTTCTTCGATTGTTTAATCTTTTCAATTTCTTCTTCGAGATGAAGAATTTCTTTCGGGACGACAATATTAGCGAGGTGAACGCGCGCGCCCGCTTCATCCATCACGTCAATCGCCTTGTCGGGCAAATTTCTGTCGGTGATGTAGCGATCGCTCAACCGCACCGCAGAGATAATCGCCTCGTCCGAATACTTAACCCCGTGATGCTCTTCGTATTTGTGCTTGATATTCCTGAGGATTTGAATAGTCTCGTCGACCGTTGTCGGATCGACCATAATCTTTTGGAACCGGCGATCGAGAGCGCCATCCTTTTCGATGTACTGCCGGTATTCGTCCAGGGTTGTCGCACCGATGCACTGGAGCTCACCGCGGGAGAGTGCCGGCTTGAACATGTTCGAAGCGTCGAGTGAGCCCGAAGCGCCTCCAGCACCGACGATTGTATGCAGCTCGTCGATGAAGAGAATAACATCTTTTGCCTTTTCGAGCTCGTTCATGACGGCCTTCATGCGCTCTTCGAACTGGCCGCGGTATTTTGTTCCTGCAACCAATGCGGCAAGGTCCAGCGTCACTACGCGCTTATCGTGGAGAACCCGCGACACCTTCTTTTGGACAATGCGGTTTGCTAGACCCTCCGCGATCGCGGTTTTACCGACTCCTGGTTCGCCAATGAGGACCGGATTATTCTTCTTCCGGCGGCTCAGGACCTGTGCTACACGTTCAATTTCCTTCTCGCGTCCCACGACCGGATCGAGCTTTCCTTCAACAGCAAGCTTTGTCAAATCCCGTCCAAAATTGTCGAGCACCGGGGTTTTCGATTTCTCCAGCTTCTTTTCTGCGGCTTGATGTGCCTGTGGGGGCGCTGACGGTTTGCCGCTGATGATATTATCTAGTTCGTTCCGAACGACGTCGTAGTGAACGTTGAACTGATGCATGATCTGGGCGGCAATGTTGTCATCGTCGCGCAAGAGAGACAAGAGCAAGTGCTCCGTGCCAATGACGTCCGATTTGTAGAGCTTTGCCTCCAGATATGTGATCTTGAGAACCTTCTCTGCCTGTTTGGTGAGCGGGATATTTCCAATTGTCAAAGTTCCGCCCGACGTTCGGACAGTATCCTCGATCGCCTTTTTCAGTTTGTAGAGATCGCATCCCAGATTGCGGAGGATTTTTACCGCAATGCCTTCCCCTTCGCGGATAATACCGAGCAAAAGGTGCTCGGTACCGATATAGTCGTGTCCAAGCCGTAGAGCTTCTTCGCGGCTTAATCGGATGACATCCTGCACTCGGTTGGAGAAATTTCCTTCCATTTACATTCCTTTTCTATTGAACAAAAACTCTTCATCCATTAGAACACGCCAGGGCGGGGAGAGGTTTCATCAATTTTCTTAACTCAATATAAATAAAATTAGAGGGGGTGTCAAGAAACGGTAAAAACCTCCAAACCAAGACAGATTTTGACGTTTTTGCCCGCTGCGATTATCTTGACTTTCCGGCACGATTTGGATATATTTTGTTCGTTCAAGAAATTGCTCCATTCCGCGATAGTCCCGACAAGGGTCGGGACATGCGGCTGTTATCCCGACAAAGTCGGGATGTAGGTTCGAGAACTTGTTAGTGCTTTCTTGCTCCATTCCGCGATAGCTCAATGGTAGAGCATGCGGCTGTTAACCGCAGGGTTGTAGGTTCGAGCCCTACTCGCGGAGCAAAAGAAACCGACTCCCCAAAAAGAGTCGGTTTTTTGTTTAGGG
>CAYYHS010000324.1:0-3892 GCA_964471785.1 uncultured Chitinophagaceae bacterium | reverse complement strand
ACAGCAGGTCATTTATGTTTGCCTACGCTATCCCTTATTGGCATACAGGAGCACGCGCATCATACACTTTCTCGAGCACCTTTTCTGCAGCCGTTCACTTTGTCAACGGCTGGAATAACGCCATTGACAATAACAGATCTCACTCGATGGGACTGATGTTAAACTATGCAGTGACGCCGTCTACCGACATTATTTTTAACGGCATGGACGGATTCGAGCGTGCATTCAACACTCCGTATGGAAAACGGGACGTTGCAGACATTATTGTTACGCAAACCGTTAATGATATGCTTTCTCTTGGACTCAATGCAGATTATGGTCAGGAACGATTGGAGAATCCGGCAGGAAATGGACCATTGGCGATGTGGAAAGGAGCAGCTGTCTACGGTAAGTGTACTATTAATCCTAAATCAGCTCTGGCCTTGCGCGCTGAAGTTTATTCCGATCCGTTTTTGTATACAACAGTCGCCGGCTATAATCCTGCGTATTATACACAGGCGACGCCATTTGTTAACACGAAGCAGACGTTCACCGAAGTGACGCTGACCTACGAATACCACATGTGGGATCCCTTGATAACGCGGGTTGAGCTTCGCGACGATATGTCTAACAACGCCGGATTCTTCAATACCGCTAGTGTTACGCCATCGCTTTCGGCAAAATCGCAGCCGACCTTGCTGGTCGGTGTTATTACGACGTTCTAATTTGGAAAGGCATGAATGTTTACTGTGAAATGGGAATCACCAAGATGGAGGAGTATTTGATTAGATAATGAAGAGGTGACCGGGAAGAGGTCATTGGTGCAGGTGTCCATCTGTGATCGTGATTCTGGTCGCTGCTTTGGGACGGCGAATGTTTCGAGAATTCTTTACTCGGTGTAGTGAAGGATGATCTCGCAGAGTCCTACAAAATTCAAAAATAAATAACTAATCTAAACTAACTTCAAGAGGTGTGGCATGGGTGAAGAAAAAAAGACCACAATGAAGAAAACCTTGGGCCTCACGGGAGTGACCGTGAATGCAATGGCTCTAATTGCCCCGGGTGCATTTTTGTGGATTACCTACCAAGTACAAGCATCGAACAACGGCGGCAATACAGATATGTGGACAGGCATTGTTGCCGCTCTTATCGTTGCTTTCCTTACTGCAATAGCCTTCGCAGAGTTGGCTCGCAAGTATCCCGAAGCGGGCGCGGGAGGCTCCTATTATTTCGCCGAGAAGGCTTTCCTGGATCGGGACAAGGCGTCCCACCGGAGGTTTGCGCGATTGGCTAAATTCCTCACAGGCTGGGCCGCCCACTTGTTCTACTGGGTCTATCCCGGAGTTATGGTGGCGATGATGGCGGTGCTCGTCACGTACATCTTGGGCCAATTCAACATCAACCTGACGATTCCCGAACAGATCGGAGTGGCAATTGTGTTCTCGATATTTATCGGGCTGATTGCAGTTCGCGGAATTACAGGGTCGACAAATGTTGCGATCGCGATAAACGTCATTCAGTTGGTCTCGCTCATCGGTTTCAGCATTTTGGCGATCATGTTCCGGGTTCAGAACCCGCTTCATGCAACGCAATGGGTCCATCCATCGGCGTCATCGATTGTTTTTCCTCATAGTCTCTCAGCGATGCTCTTCCAGTCTACGATCGCCATCCTGATTCTTGTTGGCTTTGAGTCGTCGACTTCATTGGCGGGAGAGGCACTAAATCCGAAGAAGGACATCCCACGTGGCGTGCTTATTTCCCTCGTCGTTCAGGGATTGTTTGCATACTTGCTGGAGTATTTTGCTGCGAACTATGCTATATGCGAGAAGCTTACGTTTACAAACCCCGACGGCACAATTGTGACAGGCATGGACGCAGCCGCTGCTTCAGGGGCTCCGATCGGAGATCTGGTGCGTCTTATCGGCGATTCGATGCTCGGTGGCAACGGTTTTATTCTGATGATTATCATCGCCATCACGGTGGCGTTAGCAGTTGTCGGAACAACCCTGGCCGCAATCAATACCGCCGTCCGGGTTAGCTTCGCGATGGCGCAGGACAAGGAGATGCCGGAAATGTTGGGAGCATTGCATGAGAAGCATGCCAGCCCGCACGTGGGCGTATGGTTCCTGGTCGCAGTGTCCGCGATTCTCGGCAGCATCGGCGTTCTCAATGTTACTGCCCTCACTGGAATTACGTTGGCGTCAAATATCGGTACTTTTGCGCTGTATGCGCTCATCTGCGGTTTGACATTCGTGACGTTTGTTGGACGGGAGGAATTCCATAGCGTTAAGCATGCCGTCGTTCCTTTTCTCGGATTGATCGGAAACATTGGCCTGCTTGTTGGTGTTGTATTTATCGGACTTACGACGCCTGGAGTTTCCGCCGATGCGACGAAAATGGCGCTCTATATCACAGGCGGCTGGGGCGTCGTAAGCATAATTTATCTCGTCTGGAATAGCAGGAAGGTCGGCAAGGCAATTATCCCTGCCACTATTCACTCATGATGCGTATCGATGCAGATGAAATGACGGAATGAGGCAGTGTGAAGGGAGGAGAATAGGGAATATTTTCCTCCCTTCTTGTTTGTACCAGGAGTATTGATGTCGGCAACTGAAGTCGCTGAAATAATATCGTACAGTTACAGTCACGTCGGGAAGGTGCGCGAAGACAACCAGGATTGCGTGCGCCTTTGTAACCCGGTTGACGAACTCACATTGACCGATGGACATCTCTATGGCATTGCGGACGGAATGGGTGGATACGCACACGGCGGTGTCGCAAGTTCCTTGGCATTACAGACTTTTTTCGAGACGTTCTATGCTGCGAATGGGGTTCCACCCGCTCAAAAACTCCGTGTGGGCATCCAGAATGCAAACCTGAGTGTCTATCAGACGGCCCAACGGCTTGGCGCCGGCAGGATGGGGACCACGCTGACAGCGGTGAATATTGTCGGGAGCAGATTGCACATTGCTCATGTCGGCGATAGTCGCGCCTACCTCATCCGGGACCGAAGGTCAAAATGTCTAACCAACGACCACACCAGAGTTGGCGAATTGGTCCGCATGAGAGTGCTCTCCCCGGAGAAGGTCCGAACACATAGCCAGCGCTCCATGCTCGACAAATGTCTGGGAATGGAGTTATTCGTTCAGCCCGATATCTTCCATGTGCCGGTACAGACGGGAGATGTCATCGTTCTCTGTTCAGACGGCGTATGGGCGACAATACAAGATGACGAGTTTGCGCGTCTCGTCGTGGAATCGAATGACCAGGATAATCTTTGCCGGCACATTGTGGAATTGGCTATGGAACGGGATAGCGATGATAATCTTTCAATAGTTATTTTGTATCTCAAGCGAATTGTCTCAACCACTGTTTTGGAGAAGGAAGGTCTGCTAACACCGTTAGCCGGCGTTTTGCGCCGCCTTTTTAAGTGAACCAAGGAATTGTGCCTTTTTCCCCTTATTTTACAAGTTGCCTTGCGTGAGAGAATTGCTTTTGAGTGTAATCTTTAGTACACTTTCTCGCTCGCAAGCGAAATCTATCGAAAAATCACCTACCCTGGCTTGTTGACAGGGTCGAAGAGCGCAAGGAGGGTGGTACGTCAATCCTTCTTTCCCGAACCGCGCAATACTTGCGAGAGCTACTATGTCAAAGACATCGATGCTGCAAATTGGCGATCAATTTGATCACTTTCAGATTCAAGCACATATTGCTCAGGGTGGAATGAGCGATATTTACCGTGCGTTTGATATGCTGACCAGCAAAGAAGTTGTATTGAAAATTCCTGACAAGCTGTCAATTGGCGATCCGGCTCAATACGAGAGATTTCAGCGCGAGTTGGAGGTGATGAGCACATTACAGCACCCGGCAATACTGAAGGGGCTAGGGTCCGGCAAGTTCAATAGTACTCCTT